>DATFAH010000370.1:0-4824 GCA_035254805.1 Caryophanales bacterium
AATTTTTTTATATTTTGCTCATGAGATGAACAGGAATATCTTAATGATTGTGACTAACTTTGTGTGCCATATAAACCATCGTCAGCATTGTAAATACATATGCTTGAATGGTTCCAATAAATAGGGAGAATCCCATCCAGATAATTGTAATTGGCATCGCTGCTACAAAACCAACTGCATTGACATGTGCTAGTCCCCCAACTAAAAGCGAAAGTAGCAATTCACCTGCGTAAATGTTACCGTATAAACGCAGACCAAGAGTAAGTGTATTGGCAAACTCTTCGATTATCTTTATAGGGAATAGAAACGCCATAGGGCTAAAGAATGATCCCTTTACGTATTCCTTTGGTCCCTTTAACTTCACACCATAGAAATGCGTTAGGACGACAATCATAACGGCTAAACTCATTGTGATCATTGGATCTGCTGTTGGAGATTTCCACCAATGCTGTCCGTTAATTTCCACTGAGAATGGAAGGCCTAACATATTGGAAACAAAAATGTACATAATTAATGTGATTCCAAGAATATGGAATCTCCCGCCATCTTTCCAATCCATTGTGCTCTTGATCAGGTTTTTAACAAAATCCATGATCCATTCCATGAAATTTTGCATGCCGGTTGGTTTCATTGCCAGTTTCCTTGTGGAAAGAATGGCAAGGATAAAAACAATCAGACTTGCGACTGTAATCATGAAAATATTTGTTAAATTAAAATGAAGACCTATAAATTCTACTGACTCTCCGTGCATTTTATACTCACCTCTCTTCCCTTTTTATTTATGTACGTGAAAAGATTGAAATAGATAATCTATCATAATGACAACATATGATGTCATTAATCCCAAGGTCATCGAAAAAATGTTGAAGTATTCCGGATATTTTAAGGCGATTGCTGCAGCAACCCCTGCAGTAGCCAACCTCGATATCGAGCCAAAAGAGAGCGGCTTCTTCCCTTGTGAAATAGCCTTGTCAAACCTTTTTATTCTAAAAAACATATGCCAAAGAGCAAAATAGCTGCAAAAAGTACCAAGGATCAGTCCTAAAAAAATCGTTTGGTATGAAGTAAAGCCCCAGCCGAGAACATAAATAGACAACAAATAGAATGTCCATTTTCGCTGCCTATTGTACATGTTTTTAAATTCTGGCATACTTGTTAATCTCCTAAAAAAAAATGGCGGATTGAGCGGAGCATAGAGTAGACGCCTATAGCTAATCCGGTGAATAATCCGATTATTAAGAAAATTGGCTCTGTATTCCAGCGCTGATCGAGCCATCTGCCTCCAAAAATTCCAATAAGAATTCCCCCCACTAACTGTGAAAGTATAGCGGAGTATAAGGTCATGGCTTGAAGTGGATTACGATTATTTTTTTGCATTTATAAGATATCCTCCTCAAAAAAGTATGAATTTTCAGACGAGGGATATGTTACCAATATAAGCATCGTTATTAAGGAATAAACAATATAAGTTACATGTAAACCTTATCAATTTTACCCTTAGTTAGCATACAATAGGGAAATGTCAATGTCAATGACTTGAAGTGAAATAAATTCACAATCTTTACATATCTTATTTTGAGAATTAAAATACTTATTTCGGCATTTTTTTTTACTCTTTTTCAATGATAATGGGCATTTCAAGCATATCCTCTTTATTCGCTTTTTTTGCAAAAATTTTTGCGATATATGCCCCCTCTCTTGGCAGCTGTTCGACAGAAATCTCCTTTCTGATCGTTCCTTTTCTCATGTTTCTTCCATAATCTAAATATCCCATAAACTGAAAATTTTCTTTATTAAATAGGGCGATCCCAAAGACATCTGCGCCACCAGGTAAATAAACCTCGTACCGGTAGTTTCCTTTCTTGTCGGCTTTCATAAATTCAAAGCCCATTACTCGTGGGTAGTCTGGCTCTTCTAAAACATAAATATATGGGATTCTAAGAGATTCGGAACCGGCATTCAGAGTAAGATACCCATCTTGGATTTTTTTCTTAAATATTCTCGGCTCTACGGTTAATTCGATTTCTACCTCTCGCTTTTCGTTTGGTTCAAGACGAAATGATAGGGGGAGTTTCCATGTGATTCCATAAGATTTCTCAGGGATCTGAAAGGAATAGTGCTGCCCTCTTTTGCTCACGTTTTCTACAAGTAAATAGGCTTTATGACGGAACTTTTGATCTGCCAATTGGAATTTTCCGAATTGGATAGAGCTTGGCATGATGAGTGTTTTTGCATTCACTGCTTTGGTTATTTGGATACGCCCTGCCCCTTGTTCATAAGTATGATAGAGAAGGTTTTCCTTTTTCATCAGCGGTTTTGCTGTATTCATAATGGCAGCTTTTATTTGGATGGGCGTCCAATCGGGATGTGCTTGTTTGATTAATGCACAGGCACCGGCAATATGTGGGGCAGCCATGCTCGTACCCTGCAAGGATTGGTAGCCTCCAGGGACCGTCGATTGGATTAATACACCTGGAGCTAAAATATCCGGCTTAATTTCCCAAGTCCCTGTCACAGGTCCCCGTGAACTAAAGCTTGCGAGCTGATCTTTTTCCTCGATTGTTGTGATTCGAGCAGACCTTAGGCCGTTCTTTTTTAACATTTCCCCTTCTTTTTTTGATAGGGAGCCGACAGGAATCGGCAATGCTTTTTCAAGATTGCCAAAAAATCTGCCGTTTGCATTATTATAGATTAAAACAGCTTTAGCCCCAGCCTCCATTGCATTTTTAGCTTTTTCGGTAAAGGGTATGCCTCCTCTTTTAATCAGGGCAATGTTTCCACCTGCTTGCTTCATCTCATCTTTTTTACCGATTCCGGCATCGACAATATCGAGAGATCGGTCAAAGAAAAAGCGCCCTGCGCCTGACATCGGGTCAATTCGAAACTGCTTTCCTTCTATTGATAAGTAAGGAATTTCCAGTGTTGGTGTGGATGCCCCAACTGCAATGGCTTTAGAGGCTGTCCCGGGGGATCCAACTGTCCACACATCCGGACCTGCATTTCCTGATGCAACCACTGCTGTCACGCCTTTATCCACTGCATGATTGAGGGCAAGGCTAAGCGGCAAATCTGGGCCATTTACATCATTGCCTAGTGATAAATTAATGATGTCCACCTTGTCTTTTATTGCTTGCTCAATCCCTAAAAGCACTTGCTCGGTTGTGCCCGATCCACCTGGGCCAAGTGCACGGTAAGCCTTAATGATCGCTTTTGGGGCGACCCCTTGAATTTTCCCGTTCCCAGCAATAATACCCGCCACATGTGTTCCATGGAGGGTGGCCTTTTCTTTTGGTTTTAAGGTTTCCATCGGGTCTAGGTCTCCATCCACTACATCTCTGCCTCCGCCATAGTTATGTTTTAAATCAGGATGTGTATAGTCGATTCCGGTATCAATGACACCTACTTTAATTCCTTCACCTGTTAACCGCCGATCATTTTTATCGAAAAATTTACGCACTTCTTCAGCACCAATCATTTTGATGTTTTCTTCTGATTCCGCTTGATAGGTGCACACTGGCGAGACATCCATGATCTGGTCGCTCTTTGTAAGTTTCTCGATTGTATCCAGATTCCCCTTTACAGAAAAACCGTTGATGACATCACGAAAAACATGCCGGAGCTGGAGCTTGGGGTATGGAGCCAATAGATTTTTGATTTCCTGTTCTGATTTTGGACTTTGCAATTGAACAATGGCAATGGAATCGTTTGGGATGGGAGGAATGCTAGTATGGGATTGGAAGGTTGGTGATATAAGCATGGAAGAAAAAAGAATGAAAAGCCATTTCATGTTCGATTTCTCCTTTTTATTTATGATTTTCTAGTAAGGGGGAAAGTATGTATGTGGTGCCTCGTTTTAATCCGATTGTGGGGAGGTTTAAGGTTGAAAGGAGATATTTTGCTTGGTGTGACTTAATTTGTAAATATTCCATTCATTCTTTTCTTGTGATCGTGGGATCTTTTTGTCGAAATTGGTCGATTAGACATTTACTGGAAAAATTTCATTAAAAAACATTTGAAGCCATACATGTTTTTTTCACAAAAAAAGACCGAACTACAAGGGTTCAGCCTTAAAAAGTTTATTTTGTTCCGAACAAGCGGTCACCGGCATCGCCCAAGCCTGGTACGATGTAGCCGTGGTCGTTTAATTTTTCATCTAATGCAGCAATGTAGATGTCGACATCTGGATGAGCATTTTTTAATGCTTCAACGCCTTCTGGTGCTGCGATTAAGCACATAAATTTGATGTGCTTGGCTCCGCGCTTTTTCAAGGAGTTAATAGCTTCAATCGCAGATCCACCTGTTGCAAGCATAGGATCTACTACGATGAAATCTCTTTCCTCGACATCACTTGGGAGCTTTACATAATATTCGACAGGCTTTAATGTTTCTGGATCACGGTATAAGCCGATATGACCGACCTTTGCAGCTGGAATTAATTTTAGGATTCCGTCGACCATTCCAATACCGGCGCGCAAAATAGGAACAAGCCCGAGTTTCTTCCCTGATAAAACTTTTGCTTTTGCAATGCTTACAGGTGTATCAATATTAATATCTTCAACAGGCATATCTCTTGTGATTTCAAATGCCATCAATGTTGCCACTTCATCAACAAGTTCTCTGAATTCCTTTGTTCCCGTACTTTTATCACGTATATAAGTTAGTTTATGTTGGATGAGGGGATGATCAAAAACATATACCTTTGCCACTAAAATCGCTCCTTTTTTTGCTAATCGGGAAATTCAACTTTTTAATACACTATAGGATTTATTGAACGTTTATAAATAAACAACTCTCAAATCGCATAAGTGCAACTAGGCAATCGCC
>DATFAH010000371.1:0-9626 GCA_035254805.1 Caryophanales bacterium
CGAAATCAACGCTTTTTATTCGAAACTGGGCTTTTTTATTCGAAATCAGCGCTTTTTATTCGAAACTGGGCTTTTTTATTCGAAATCAGCGTTTTTTATTCGAAACTAGCGTTTTTTATTCGAATGGGAACAGTTTTAAATTAAATACCACTTTAACTTAACAATGCTTTTAAAATCGCTTTTTGGGCGTGAAGTCGGTTTTCTGCTTCATCAAAGACAACGGAATGCGGCCCATCAATGATGTCTGCTGTTACTTCTTCACCGCGATGTGCAGGAAGGCAGTGTAAGAAAATGTAGTCACTTTTTGCATGGTGACAGAGTTCTTGGTTTACCTGGAAGGGTTCAAATGCCTTAAGGCGCTGTTCTTGTTCTCCTTCTTGGCCCATACTAGTCCATACATCTGTTACGACAACATCGGCATTTTTAATTGCCTCCACAGGATCATTCGTAATCACGACTGTATTTCCTGTTTTCTTAGCCAATTCCAGCACATGTGCAGTGATCTCTTGATTTGGCATATACTCTTTCGGGCACGCAACGCTGATATCCATGCCCACTTTAACGGCACCTTCCATTAATGAATGGGTCATGTTGTTATGGCCGTCACCAATATAGCAAAGCTTTAAGCCGGCTAGTTTCCCTTTGTGCAAAAGGATTGTCTGCAAGTCAGCCAAAACTTGTGTAGGATGGTGTAAATCTGTTAAACCGTTGATAACCGGAACGGAGGAATGCTCGGCAAATTCTTCGATGGTCTGGTGCGCAAATGTTCGGATCATCAAGCAGTCCACATAACGCGACAACACCTTTGCTGTATCATGAATACTCTCGCCTCTGCCAAGTTGAATATCTTTTGAGCTCAAGAATATGGCATGCCCGCCTAGTTGGAGCATTCCTACTTCAAAAGATACCCTTGTGCGAGTAGAGGATTTTTCAAAAATCATTCCTAACACTTTACCGCTCAAATATGGATGTGGCTTTCCTTGTTCTTGAAGCTTTTTTAATTGGATCGCATCATCAAGTAGATAAAGGATTTCTTCTGTTTGAAATTGGCTGAGCTGCAAAAAATCTTTACCGCTCAGCTGTGATTGTTTGGGCTCTTCCATCTTTAAAACGTTTAACATATTTTCGCACCTCTCTTTTCCAATTTATAAAATTCACTTACCGTCCGAACTTCGTCATGTGTTAAAGGTTGATAGTTAAGATTAAGAATAGTTTTTATGGTATCTAAATGAGTAAATGTCTTCACATTATAGCGGGTTGCTTCCTCCCGAATATGGAAACCAAACTTCTCTTTATTTCTTCCTTGACTCGGAATATTAATGGCAGCCCACATTTTATTGGTGCGAAAAAGTTCATTTACATGCTGAACATTTTTTACGACTTTGTCGACATGGATGCCATTTTCTTGTAAAAAAAGGGCCGTTCCTTTTGTTGCAGCGATCTTAACATCATTTTTTGCCAATTTTTGAATGATTGGTAGACTTTCCGCTTTTTCACGGTCTGAAATGGAGCAAAGTACATATGTTTCACCTGAATGTTCATCATCTTCAGTCGAAATGATGATTTTATCCAATGCTTCTTGAAGTGTTGTTCCCATTCCTAAAACCTCGCCTGTTGATTTCATTTCAGGTCCAAGAACATGATCGACTCCTTTTAGTTTAGTAGAAGAAAATACAGGTCCTTTGACAGAATAATAGGCTGGCTCTTTTAATAATCCGCTATCTTGATGCAAGTAATGTAAGGAATCTCCTAATTGAACGTTTACAGCCCATTCAATCATCGGAATACCTGTTACCTTGCTCATAATCGGCACAGTTCGTGATGAACGCGGGTTAACTTCCAACACATATACTTGATCATGGAAGACTACAAATTGAATATTCATCATCCCAACAATCGGCAGTGATTTGGCAATTTTTTCAGCATATTCGATCAATGTTTCCTTAATTTCTGTTGATAATGTGATGGATGGAAATATGGAGATGCTATCACCAGAATGAACGCCAGCTCTTTCGATATGCTCAAATATTCCAGGAACAATAATATTTTGTCCGTCACTTATCACATCAATCTCACATTCTACACCAGGCATATATCGATCAACCAAAAGTGGCCACATTTGGTCTTTAGCCTCTAGTTGTTTAAGGTATTGGATCAATTCTTCCTCAGAATACAAGGTAAACATTGATTGGCCGCCAATGACATATGATGGGCGAACTAATACAGGATATCCAAGGCTAGAAGCAGCCTTTATGAGCTGCTCGGAGTGGGTCACTGTCTCCCCTTCAATATGTGGGATGCTTAAATTCTCAAGCAGCTGGTAAAATTCTTTCCGGTCTTCAAGGAGATCAACATCTTTAACCGTTGTTCCTAAAATTTTCACGCCTTCTTCTTCTAATGCACGGGCGATGTTGATGGCTGTCTGGCCACCAAATTGGATTAATACACCTTCAACCTGCTCTTTTTCAATGACATTGAGTACATCTTCTACGGCAAGCGGCTCAAAATAGAGGCGATCTGCAACTGAATAATCTGTGCTGACGGTTTCAGGATTATTATTGATAACAACAGCTTCATACCCTTTTTTCTTTAGCGCTTTTGCCGCATGAACGGAGCAGTAATCAAATTCCACGCCTTGACCAATTCGAATGGGACCAGATCCGATTACCAATATTTTTTTATCATTGGTTATTTCTACTTCATCAAATCCCATCCAAGTTGAATAATAGTATGGTGTTACCGCATCAAATTCTGCCGAACATGTATCGACCATCTTAAAGCCAGGCTTCCAATTTAACTCTTTCCATTTATTCCGAATCTGTTTTTCAGAAACGCCAAAAATTTGCGACATCAGTTTATCGGAAATATTGATATGTTTTGCTCTTTTTAGCAGTTCGACTGAAATTTCACTCCAATAATAGGAAGCTAATTCCTGTTCTAATTCAACGATTGAGCTAATTTTGTGTAAAAACCATGGATCTATCTGGGTGAGCTGCTGAATTTTCTCAAGCGAAATTCCTTGCTTGATGGCTTCTGCAATCACGAATAGGCGCTGATCATTTGCATTTTCAAGTCGTTTAAACAAGTCTTCATTTTCCATTGATTTCATTGAACTACTTGTAAGCCCATAAATGTTCATTTCCAGGGAGCGGATTGCTTTGTTTAATGCACCTTCAAACGTCCTGTCAATCGCCATGACTTCACCAGTTGCTTTCATTTGGGTGCCTAAAGTCCGATCGGCCTCAGGAAACTTATCAAACGGGAAGCGTGGCAGTTTTACCACAATATAATCAATCGCTGGCTCAAAGGATGCAAACGTATTACCTGTTATCGGATTCATAATTTCGTCCAAGTGGTAGCCGATGGCACATTTTGCTGCCATTCTGGCAATCGGGTATCCGGTTGCCTTTGATGCAAGGGCCGATGAACGGCTTACCCTAGGGTTTACTTCAATAATGTAATACTGGTTAGAAGCCGGATTTAACGCGAACTGAATGTTGCAGCCACCGATAATTCCTAATTCACGAATAACCTTTATGGAGGAATTACGCAGCATTTGATATTGCACATCCGTTAACGTCTGTGATGGAGCCACAACAATGGAGTCCCCCGTATGTACCCCGACAGGATCCATATTTTCCATGTTGCAAACGATAATGCATGTATCATTTGCATCTCTCATTACTTCATATTCGATTTCCTTCCAGCCTTTTATGCTTCTTTCCACTAAAACTTGATGGATCGGGCTTGCAGCTAAACCCTTTTTCAGAATCATTTCAAGCTCATCATCGTTATGGGCAAATCCACCGCCATCGCCGCCAAGTGTATAAGCAGGACGAATAATGACTGGATAGCCAATGTTTTGAACAAATTGGACGCCTTCTTCATAGCTTGTTATAATGCTGGATTCAGGAATTGGTTCCCCAATTTCAAGCATGAGACTGCGGAATTTTTCGCGATCCTCACCCTTTTTAATCGATTCAACCGAAGTTCCCAACAGGGCAACTCCATATTTTTGCAAAATATTTTGTTCATGAAGTTCGACAGTTAAATTTAATCCTGTCTGTCCGCCCAATGTGCCAATGATTCCATCAGGTCTTTCTTTCTTGATGATTTTTTCAACCGTTGATACGTTAAGTGGCTCAATGTAGACCTTATCGGCAATGCTTTCATCTGTCATAATCGTTGCTGGATTATTATTGATTAAAACAACTTCAATGCTCTCTTCTTTTAATGCGATACAGGCTTGAGTTCCGGCATAATCAAACTCAGCAGCCTGCCCGATCACAATCGGTCCAGATCCAATCACAAGTACTTTTTTTAAGTTTTTACATAAAGGCATATTGTTTCTCTCCTAAAGAAGTTATCTGGCTCACAAATTCTGTGATCACATGTGCTGTATCGCTTGGACCTGGATGTGCTTCTGGATGAAATTGCACGGTTTGGATTGGATAGTGAATGTGCTGTAATCCTTCAATCGATTGATCATTTACATTGCGATAAGTAATTTCAAATTGGCTTTTATCAATACTTTCATCCACCACGACATACCCGTGGTTTTGCGAAGTAATTCTCACTTTTCCAGTCAGTATTTCTTTAACTGGGTGATTAGCGCCGCGGTGTCCATACGCTAATTTTGTTGTTTTAGCTCCGTAAGCAAGGGCGATTAGTTGGTGACCTAAACAAATTCCAAGTGTTGGATAGTATTGGCTGATTTTTTTAATCTCTGGGAATAAATGCGCTAAGACAATTGGATCTCCAGGGCCATTACTTAAAAGGACACCATCCGGTGACAATGCTTTTATTTTTTCGAAAGTTGTATTAAAAGGAACAATCGTGACATAGCAATTTTCCTGTAAAAGAGCGTTTAATATCGATTTTTTAAAGCCGAAATCCATAAGAACAACATGTGGTCCACTATTTTTATAGGTAAGCACTTTTTTGGTTGAAACATATTCCACCCATAAGGACGCTTTTTCCGGTACAGAAAACACTTCTTTTTCCGCCGTTTTTTTGCTTAGCACCCCTTTAACCGTTCCACGGCTTCGAATCGTTTTCACCAATAAACGGGTATCTACCCCGGCTATTCCGGGAACCCCGGCCTGCTTTAGCTTCTCTGAAAATTTATTAATCGATTGAAAATGGCTAGGTGCTTCACATAGATCTCCAATGACAACACCAGATAATGAAGGGCTTATACATTCATCATCATTGGCATTCACTCCGTAATTTCCGATGATTGGATAACAAAATGTGATAATTTGTCCAGCATATGATGGATCTGTGATAATTTCCTGATAACCTGTCATACTTGTATTAAATACAACTTCCCCTAATGAATCCTTATCTGCACCGATAAGAATACCTTCAAATACCTCTCCGGTTTCTAATGTAAGGTATCCTTGTTCCATATCTCTCACTTGCCTTTCTCGCTAAACTCTAAGAAGACCTTTTCTAGAGTTGTAATAAATTCGTTCACATCGTCTTTGGATGCTGTCAGTGGCGGTAAAATCCGGACCACATCTGGACCTGCTGTTAAAATAAGAAGTTGATGGACTAGCGACTTTTGAACGATTTCAAGAGCACAACCTTCTACTACCAGCCCTTTTAATAACCCTTTTCCACGAATATCTTTGATCAAGCTAAACTTATTTTTGAGTTTTTCTAGCTGTGTATCCAAATAATCTGCTAGTTCCTTTACTTGATTCGTCATTTTTAATAACTCAATAACTGTTGCCACACCGGCTGCTGTTGCGAGAGGATTACCGCCAAATGTACTTCCGTGACTGCCAGGTTCAAAGGCTTTCGCCGCTTTTTCTTTGGCAATAATCACACCAATTGGGAATCCTGAGCCAAGGCCTTTTGCTACACTGATGACATCTGGTTCAATGCCATATTGTTCATAGGCAAAGAGGGTTCCTGTTCTACCCATCCCTGTTTGGATTTCATCTACCATCAATAGAATATCTTTTTCTTGGCAAATCGCTGCTAGCTTTTGCACCCATTCCTGATGAGCAGGAATGACGCCGCCTTCTCCTTGGACCATCTCTAGTAAAACGGCAGCAGGTTGAATGGTATGAAGTTCCTCAAGGGAAGCCAAATCATTATAAGGAAGGTACTGGAATCCTTGCACTAATGGGAGAAATCCATGTTGAATCTTTTCTTGGCCAGTTGCGGATAATGTTGCTAGTGTTCTTCCATGAAAGGACTTTTCAAACGTAACCACCTTGTATGCATCCGTCCCCTTCACTTTCTGAGCATATCTTCTTGCTAGTTTAATAGCGGCTTCATTTGCTTCTGCACCACTATTGCAAAAAAATACTTGGTCGCCACAGCTATTTTTCACCAAAAGGGAGGCAAGCTCCTCTTGATTTGGAATGTGATAAAGGTTAGAGCAGTGCCAAAGATTTTTCAATTGCTCTTCTAGCTTTGTTTGTACCGCTTCTGGAACATGGCCAAGATTACAGGTGGCAATTCCGGATGTAAAATCTAAGTATTTTTTTCCTTGATCATCCCATACATAACTTCCCTTCCCTTTGACCAATATAACAGGGAAGCGGCTATACGTTTCCATTAATGGTGAATTCATGCGATCACCTCTTCTAAAACAATTTTCGTCCCAATTTCTTTGCCATACGAATAATCTAGTAAACTTTTTTCTTTCATTCCATTAATGATTCCCACTTCAGGGATATTATGGGCAAGACCATCAATGGCCGCTTTCACCTTCGGAATCATTCCACCCCAAATGGTATGATTCTCAATTAATTCTTCTACTTTTTCTTTCGTAATCTTGGAGAGCTTTACTTTTTGGCCTTCTTCTTCAACTAAAATTCCGGGAATATCACTGATAAAGCAAAGATTTGCTTCCAATGCCTTTGCAACAGCAGATGCGGCAACATCACCGTTGATATTGTACCTTTGCCCGTCTTCATCAATTCCAATTGGAGAAATAACGGGAATATACCCTTGATTGATGATTCCATGAAGTACCTGATGATTGACTTCCACAACATCGCCGACAAAGCCAAGAGTTTTCGCATTTTCATTCGGCTTCGCTTTTAATAATGTTCCATCCACTCCGCTTATTCCAAAGGCACTTCCCCCAGCTTCAATCACATTTCTAACTATCTTTTTATTGACAGAGCCGCTTAACACCATTTCAACAACGTTTAAAACTTGATCATCAGTCACCCTAAGGCCATTTACAAATGTTGTTTCAACATTTAGGTTCTTTAATAATGATGTAATTAAGGGACCCCCGCCATGCACAATAATCGGCGTCCATTCACCTGATTGATGGAGAGAAACGATATCCTCATAAAAGGATTTTGGTAAATTCTCAAGTACACTGCCACCGCATTTAATGATCATATATTTCATGTTCATTCACCTCACGTACGGTAGGACGCATTGATTTTGACGTAATCATAGGTAAGATCACAGCCCCATGCGGTTGCACTGCTTTCACCCTGATTTAATTCTACTGAAATTTGGATATTTTCTTGTTCTAAATATTCTTTGACGGTTTCTTCCGAACTCATACAAGGTAATCCTTTTTCAAAAACCGAGAACGGTCCAATCGAAACTTTAATGGCATTTGGTTCAACTGGCACCCCGCTATAGCCAATTGCCGAAACAATTCTGCCCCAGTTTGGATCTGTGCCATAGATGGCTGTTTTTACAAGATTTGAAGAGATGATTGCTTTACCAACTGCACTGGCAGCTGTAACACTATTGGCACCATTAACTTGAACTTCAATCAGCTTTGTTGCACCTTCGCCGTCTTTGGCAATTTTTTTAGCAAGTGCTTCACAAACTACTTTTAAGCCCTTAACGAAAGTCTTCCAATCTGGGTGTTCCTTCGTTAATTTATCATTGTCCGCTAAACCATTTGCCATCACTAATACCATGTCATTTGTGCTTGTGTCTCCATCAACCGTAATCATGTTAAACGTTTGATTGGTCACATCCTTTAAAGCAAAAAGCAAATCCTCGTAACCAATATTAGCATCCGTTGTCACAAACCCGAGCATCGTTGCCATATTTGGGTGAATCATGCCTGAGCCTTTTGCGGCACCGCCAATCGTTACTGTTTTTCCGTCTATGTTTATTTGAACTGCAATATCCTTCATACAAGTATCTGTCGTTAAAATAGCTTGCTTGAACTTGAGTTCATCTTCATATTCTGAATGAAGAATTTGTTTAATCCCGTTATTGATTTTATCCATTGGGAGCAATTCTCCGATTACGCCTGTAGAGGTAACTGCAACAAGATGACTTTCCACGCCAAGTTCTTCTGCGAAATTCATTTGCATCGCCTCAGCATCTTTTAGTCCTTGCTCTCCTGTACACGCATTGGCATTCCCTGAATTAACGATGATGGCTTGGATTTTATTTTCTTTCGCAATACTTTTTTTAGTGACAATGAGCGGTGCTGCCTGGAAAGTGTTCATTGTGTATACCCCTGCTGCCGTTGCAGGTACCTCTGAGGCGATAAACCCTAGATCTAATTTTTTACGTTTCACTCCACAATGCATCCCGCCTGCTTTAAATCCCTTTGGTAATGTAACACTTCCTTCTGAAAGAACAACGACATCGTTCGCCGATATTGCTGACATCTTATTCATCCCCTTTATTTTCATCCCTTATTGATCTGTTATGGATACATTGGTACATCATTTAGTCCTGTCGCTTCGTCCCATCCGAACAGGATATTTGCGTTTTGAATGGCTTGACCTGATGCACCTTTTACTAAATTGTCAATTACTGAAACAATCGTTAAGCGCCCGGTTCTTTGATCTACATGCAGGCCAATATCACAATAATTGCTGCCAAGAACCTCTTTCGTTGCCGGAACAATTCCTTTAGGTCTAATTCGGACAAAAGGATGATCCTGGTAAAATTGCTCGTATATTTGAACAGCTTCCTCAGTCGTTAATTTTTCATTTAAATTCACATAAATTGTGCACATAATTCCTCGTGTCATTGGCACTAAGTGGGTCGTGAATGTAATGGTTACGGGGCAGCCAGCTTCATCCGAAAGAATTTGCTCAATTTCCGGTATATGCTGATGGGCACCGAGTTTATATGCTTTTAAGTTTTCATTTATTTCTGCGTAATGAGATGTTTTGGAAAGACCTCTTCCCGCTCCAGATACTCCAGATTTTGCATCAATAATGATAGATTGATAATCTGCTAACTTTGTCTTCACAATCGGCAAAAGCCCTAATAATGAAGCCGTCGGATAACAGCCTGGATTAGCGATCAATGAAGAGTTTTTTACTTTTTCGAGATAAATTTCACTTAATCCATAAACTGCCTTTGATAAATACGTTTCTGGTGCTGGTGAATGTTTATACCATGTCTCATATTCTGCGGGAGACTTCAACCGGAAATCCCCAGATAGGTCAATACATTTAACACCCTTTTCCAATAGTTCTGGGATGAGGTTTTTACTGACACCTGATGGGGTGGCAAGAAAAACAATATCAATTTCTTCACCTATACGATTTATGTCAAATGTATCTAAAGAAGTTTCAATAATATTGGATAAGTGCGGGTATGTTTCACTGATACTGTTTCCAGCCTGTGAGTTGGAAATAATCATACTTGCCTCCAAGAAC
>DATFAH010000372.1:0-4636 GCA_035254805.1 Caryophanales bacterium
AGAAATTTGTCCCTGCCGTTGACGGGATTAGTTTTGAATTAAAAGAAGGAGAGATTCTTGGGATTGTCGGTGAATCGGGAAGTGGGAAAAGTGTTACCTCTTTAACAACTATGGGACTGATTCCTTCCCCCCCAGGAAAAATTGAAACAGGTGAAATTATTTTTGATGGGAAAGATTTGACGCTTTTAACGGAAAAGGAATGGAGAAAAATTCGCGGAAATCAAATTTCGATGATCTTCCAGGAACCTATGACATCATTAAATCCCCTATTTACAGTTGGGAATCAATTGATGGAAGCAATTCGGCTCCATACGGACCTCTCCAAGAAAGAGGCAACTTTACGTAGTATTGAATTATTAAAATTAGTTGGTATTCCGAGGGCTGAAGGAATTCTCAAAGAATATCCGCACCAGTTATCAGGGGGAATGAGGCAGCGTGTCATGATTGCCATTGCGATGGCATGCAATCCGAAAATGTTGATTGCTGACGAGCCAACAACGGCACTTGATGTAACGATTCAAGCACAGATCCTGGCTTTAATGAGGGATTTAAATACAAAAACAAATACATCTATTATTTTGATCACGCATGATTTAGGAGTTGTGGCCGAAATTTGTGAACGTGTGATCGTGATGTATTCTGGACAAATTGTGGAGCAGGGTGATGTTAGAACCATTCTGAAAGATCCAAAACATCCATATACAAAGGGCCTCTTAAAATCGATACCCGATTTAAGAGGGAAAAAAGATCGCTTATACAGCATTCCTGGAAATGTCCCAGCGCCAGGAACGATCCATACTGGATGCCGATTTGCTAAAAGATGTCTAGAAGTGTTTGAACAATGCCATGTTGCGGCACCGGATTTGTACAAGACAGAAAAAGATGGTCATGAAGTGAGATGTTTTCTACATACAGTAAAAGGAAGGAGTGACGAACATGTCGGAGTTACTTCTTGAGGTTTCAGGGCTTAAAAAATACTTTCCAATTACGGAAGGTCTTTTTGGCGGTAAAAAAGGGGAAGTTAAAGCTGTTGATGATGTTTCTTTTTACGTCAAAAAAGGTGAAACCCTTGGAATTGTAGGGGAAAGTGGCTGCGGAAAATCAACGACAGGCCGCCTGCTTATGCGATTAATTGAAGCAAGTGATGGAAAGATTGTTTTTGAAGATAAAGAGATTACGAGCATGTCAAAATCTGAATTAAGGAAAACACGTCGGGATATTCAAATGGTGTTTCAGGATCCATATGCTTCGTTAAATCCTAGACATTCAGTCCAACAGATTTTGGAAGAACCATTGATCGTTCATGGAATTGGTTCAAAGGAAGAACGAAGGAAAAGGGTAAAAGAAATGTTAGAGGTTGTCGGACTCAGCAGCTACCATGCCAGAAGATATCCCCATCAGTTTAGCGGAGGACAGCGTCAGCGCATTGGGATTGCCAAAGCATTAATGACAAAGCCCAAGCTGATTATAGCAGATGAGCCGGTTTCAGCCCTTGATGTATCCATCCAAGCACAGGTTCTTAATCTAATGAAAGATATTCAAAATGAATTCCAGCTTACGTACATATTCATTGCCCATGATTTAGGGGTTGTTCGTCATATCAGTGATCGTGTAGGCGTGATGTATTTAGGCAGATTAATAGAATTAGCTGATAGTGACGAACTCTATGAAAATCCCCAACATCCCTATACAAAAGCACTTCTTTCTGCTGTTTTGATTCCGGACCCAGATATAAAGAAAGAAACTGCCTTAATTGAAGGAGAATTGCCAAGCCCGGCAAATCCACCTTCAGGCTGTGTTTTTCATACGAGGTGTTCACAGGTGATGGATATTTGTAAAACAGCTAGACCAGAGGAAACAAATATGAATGGTCATTATGTAGCATGTCACTTGTATACCAAGTAAAATGCTGCGTTTATGATAATAAAAATGAATAAATAGGGGGTAAAGAAGTAAAATGGCGAAAAAATTTAAATTGCTTGTTATTTCCATCATAGCCATTAGTATGTTTCTTGTAGGGTGTGGCGACAAAACAAAAGAAACATCTGGCGGCAAAAAGAATTCTGAAGCTGCGAAAAAAGATACGCTCGTATTTGCACGTGGCGGGGATTCCACTTCTCTTGATCCAATCACAACAACAGAAGGACAGACGTTTTTAGTAACGGATAATATTTTTGAAAACCTGCTTAATTACGGTGAACAGGATACAACGGTACATCCAGGCCTTGCAAAAAGCTGGGAGGTTAGCCCTGACGGATTAACCTATACATTCAAATTGGAGCAAGGAGTTAAATTCCATGATGGCACTGATTTTAATGCAGATGCTGTTATCTTTAACTTTGATCGTTGGATGAACGGTGATGCTGATAAATTCCCATACTATACAATGTTTGGCGGCTTCAAAAAAGATGATGGACACGTCATTAAAGAAATCAAAAAAGTGGATGATTACACAATTGAGTTTGACTTAAAAAGACCACAGGCTCCATTCTTGAAAAACCTAGCCATGTCACCGTTTGGAATTTCAAGCCCAACAGCTGTAAAGAAATATGGTGAAAAATATCGAGAAAATCCAGTTGGAACAGGTCCATTCAAATTTGTCGAATGGAAGCAAAATGACCGTATTACTCTTGAAAAGAACCCTGACTACTGGCAAAAAGGCCTACCTAAGTTAGCTAAAGTGATTATCCGTGTAATTCCAGAAAATACAGCTCGCTTAAATGCTCTTACAAATGGCGAAATTGACTTGATGGACGGCCTAAATAACTCTGATGAAGCATCAGTAAAAGCAAATGCTAATCTTCAAGTAATTGAGCGCCCATCTATGAACGTTGGATACTTAGGATTTACGACAACTCGTAAACCATTCGATAATAAACTTGTTCGTCAAGCATTGAACTATGCGATTGATAAGAAGTCAATCATTGAATCATTCTACGGCGGCCAGGCTATTCCTGCGAAAAATCCAATGCCTCCTTCTATTGAAGGATATAACGATGCAATCCAAGAATATCCATATGATTTAGAAAAAGCAAAAGCATTGTTAAAAGAAGCAGGTTATGAAAAAGGATTCAAAATGGATCTTTGGGCAATGCCTGTAGCGCGCCCATATATGCCTGAAGCCCAAAAGGTTGCGGAGGTTATTCAAGAAAGCCTTAGTAAAATTGGTGTAACTGCAAAGATCCAATCTGTTGACTGGGCTACTTATTTGGATAAAGCAACGAAAGGTGAATTTGATGCCTTCATGCTTGGTTGGACAGGTGACAATGGAGACCCAGATAACTTCATTTATACATTACTCGATAAAGATAGCATTGGAAGCAATAACTACTCCTACTATAGCAATGATCAGCTGCATGACATCTTAATTAAAGCTCAACAAGAAAGTGATCAAGCGAAGCGTAATGAGTTATATAAACAAGCCCAAGTCATTATCCATGACGATGCTCCATGGGTTCCACTTGTACACTCAACACCACTGTTGGCAGCAACTAAAGATTTAAAAGGATATTTACCACATCCAACAGGTTCTGAACCATTAACAAATGTAGAGTTTAAATAAGGAAGCAGAAAGGGGAGCATTGCCTCCCCTTTTGAAAGTATTTTAGTATTTTTATAACATTGTTTGTCTTTTCCAGAAAAGAGGTGTAAAGATTGCTTACTTATTCGATCCGCCGCGTGCTTTCATTAATACCCGTACTATTTGGAATGACACTTGTTGTCTTTTCCATCATTCATGCCATTCCTGGGAATCCTGCACAGGTGATTCTAGGGCAAAGGGCTACAAAAGAAGCAATTGCAACCTTAAATGAGCAATTGGGATTAAATAATCCATGGTACATACAATATTTTGATTATATTAATGCGCTTCTACACGGAGATTTAGGGACATCCCTTCGGACAAGGGGTCCTATTAATGAAGAAATTTGGCCCTACCTAGCAGCAACAATTGAATTAGCATTGGTTGCCATGCTGATAGCCGTCATCATTGGCGTAAATGCAGGAATTATCAGTGCATGGTTTTCAAAATCATGGTTTGATTATATCGCCATGGTACTTGCTTTAGTGGGTGTATCGATGCCGATCTTTTGGCTTGGTTTAATGGAGCAATGGGGCTTTTCGATTCAATTAGGTTGGTTTCCGACAACAGGAAGAGAAGATGTCAGGGACCCCATATCGGCCATAACCAATCTATATTTAGTTGATACGCTGATTAAAGGACGTTTCGATCAATTTGGAGTTGTTGTGAAGCATTTAGTTCTGCCAAGCTTAGCACTTGCTACGATCCCGATGGCGATTATTGCAAGAATGACTCGTGCAACGATGTTAGAAGTGATGAAATCCGATTTCATTCGAACAGCTCGCGCAAAAGGGTTAAGAATGTTTTGGGTCGTTTATAAGCACTCATTAAAAAATGCGATTATTCCCGTTCTAACCGTAATCGGTTTACAAACAGGACTCTTATTAGGCGGCGCAATTTTAACGGAAACCATCTTCGGATGGCCAGGAATTGGCAGGTATTTATATGATGCCATTGGATATCGTGATTATCCGGTAATTCAATCGGGAATTTTAATTATTGCGGCAATTTTCGTCATGATTAACTTTATTGTGGATCTATTATATGTGCTTGTTG
>DATFAH010000373.1:0-6503 GCA_035254805.1 Caryophanales bacterium
CCGTCAAAGCTTTTTTGCGCCATCAATGTCAGCTCAATTGCAGCGTTCGTTATTTCATCTGAAGCATTTGTATAATGCTTCCCAAAATTGATAAAACCGATCGCATCCTCCTGTAATTGAAAGCCTTTAGCTTGTAAGGTATGCAAGTATTCTTCCACTGTACGCACGAATTTCCCCCATCTCTTCAAACAATCTAAAATATGCCCCTTAAAATTTTATCTTAAATAAAGACAATTTTCTATCTTTTTTCGTTAATAAATGCCCTATTATTCCTGATACAACCCCTAGCAATGCACCACCTAATACTTCTTCAGGTTTATGACCAAGCATTTCTTTTAACTTGAGAGGTGATTCTTCTTTATACTCAATTCCTTCTTCTTTCTTGATTTGTCCAATAAGTTCATCAAGTGAATTTACCTTTAAGGTTAACTCGCCCGTTTGCCGACGAATCCCTTGTGCATCATACATAACAATCAGGCCATAAATCAGGGAAAGCGCAAAATCAAAGGTAGGTACTCCTCGCTTTAACGCAATAAAAGTAGTAAGAGATGAAACACCAGCCGAATGAGAGCTTGGCATCCCCCCTGTTTCAAAAAATAATTCTGGCCGCCATACCTTTTCTTTTAAGTAATGTATCGGAATTTTCATTCCTTGTGCAAGCCCAATACTTAACAAAGCAATATATACGCCTTTATTCATCCAACTTCACCTCTATCATTATTGTGAAGTAAGATGTGTTTTATTATTCTGGGTGGAAATACTAAGCATACAGGAGGTGTTACTGGTGAGCAAAAAAAATCATAAAAACCGTGGTATTAAGACACCTGGGGTTAACCCACAAGGTTATGGGCAGGAAGCTGAATTCGCTGAAGAACCAAAAAGTAAATTAGAAAATGCCGCTAAAAAAAGCAATAAAAAATAATATGGAATGTGGCTGCCCTTGTGGTGACAGCCACTTCCATATTATTAAGAAACGAAAGCTTCTTCAGCCGGAATGAGGTTTTGTAAACCGCGTAGTTCCAGCTCACTAAATTTAGATTGAGCTTTTTCCTTTTTAATGTTCACAACTGCTTCATCGAGTGAACAGTTTATTGGCACATCACATTTAATTTTGGCTAGCGTTCTTGATAAATGAAGCATTTCTAAATCATTCTCTATTTTCGTCTTATTTGACTTTGAAAGTTTATCTAAATTAGCTAAAATGCCTTCGATATGTTCAAATTCCTGTAAAAGTTTCAGCGCAGTCTTTTCGCCGATTCCTTTAACTCCAGGATAATTATCACTTGTATCACCCATTAAAGCTTTTAGATCAATCATTTGCCATGGGTTAATTCCTTTTTCTTCATAAAAAGTTTCTGGTGTATGAACGAAATAATTTCCATATCCTTTTTTCAGCAAAATGACCGAAACATCCTCATCAAGAAGCTGTAAAATATCCTGATCTCCAGTTAGGATCATAACATTGGCTTTCTCTTTCAATTTGGCAGTAATGGTTCCGATACAGTCATCCGCTTCAAATCCAACCATGCCAATATTAGGTATATTAAGCGAAGAAACCACATCTTTAACTAAATCAAATTGCGGTACTAATTCTATTGGGGCTTCAGATCGATTTGCTTTATAACCTTCAAACATTTCCGTTCTAAAGGTTTTACTCCCCATATCCCAGCAAACGGCTAAATGGGTTGGCTTAAAGGATGATACCGCCATCATTAAATGCTTCAAAAAACCTTGGATTCCATTTGTAGGAGTTCCATTCGAATTGATCATAAATTGACCCGTCACAGCTGTTGCATAAAAGGCGCGGAACAATAGAGCCATTCCATCGACAAGCATTAAAGTAGGTTTCTGTGTTGACAATTCATTAAACTCCCCTTTAAAAAGTGTTTTATTTGTTGACACTTTTTCTATTATAACATAGGGTTTTTTAGTTAATTTCATTTTCTTCATAGGAAATCCAATCACTAAAGCTTCCTACATAAAGCCTCACATTTTCATAGCCTGCCTCTTTCAAAGCTAAGAAATTTGGTGCAGCTGTTACTCCAGAGCCACAATAAACAATGATTTGTTTTTCTGGTTCAATATCAGCAAATCTTCGCTTTTGTTCATCAGTTTGCTTCACTAAACCTTTATGAAATCCTTCAAACCATGGTTTGTTAATGGCAGTTGGGATATGTCCAGCCTTTTTATCGATCGGTTCTTCAATCCCTAAAAATCGCTTTTCTTCACGTGAATCAATTAAGATAACAGAATCTTGGTGATTCAAGATAGCTTCTTTCACATCTCCTATCTCGGCAATCGTTTTATCTTGCAAATGGATAGAAAAATTTGATTTTTTGAACTGAGGAATTTCTGTTGTTACTAAATAATTTGCTTCTGTCCATTGTTTAAAACCCCCATCAAGAATGAAAACTTTTTCATGACCTAAGTACCGAAGCATCCACCAAAATCGGGATGCAAACGCACCTTCACCGTGATCATAGGCAACAATGGTCTTATGTTCATTAATACCTGCATTTGCTAATTTTTCGACAAATCGAGCGACGTCAGGCAAAGGGTGTCGCCCACCATGTACAGTAGTAGGCTTAGATAAATCTTTTTCTAAGTCAAAAAAAACAGCGCCAGGAAGATGGCTTTTTAAATAATCCTCATACCCTTTATTTGGTTGTGCTAATGAAAATCGACAATCAACGACTCTTACATCGTTGTCATGTAAATGATTTACTAGCCATTCCTTATCCTTTACGTACTTCATTTCCAATTCATCCTTTTTATTTGGCTATGTTATAACTGAATGTTGATTTCACTGTGGTGGAAAAATAAACGGAGAAATTCCGTTTATTTCGGGAAATACCACTATTTCCCCAAAAATAAGGGAAGTTTTTCCGGTTATCATGTTCAAATCTTTGGATTTTGTCTTATTTAGAGCATTATACCGGAATTTCTCCGCTTATTTTTTCTTATACCTGCATGAAAATCAAACATTTCCATATAACTGAGCTTTTATTTTAATATCCTAGATTTTTTTGAATTCGTAACAAATGCTCAATGGATACATCGCCATCTAATGCAGAAAGTAAACTCACATAATAGTCATTTACTTGAGTCCCCATTTGCCCTATAAAACGGGAAAATTCCTTCTTCAGCATTTGGCTATACACCGCATTTATCCTATCTTGTTCTATCTTTAAATATTCTTCCGTTGGATTAGTTAAAACATGTTGAAATTCATCACTCATGAACCTTTTTTCATTTTTTTCAAAAAATGATTTTGGATTTTTAAAGTAAGACATAGCCTTATGAAATAATTGCCTATCCAACTCAGTAAAGGCATTTTTGAATGAAACCACTTCTTCATTTTTTACCTCAAAAATTGTAAAGGAAAGATCTTGATTTATCTCCGAAATTGCATGGATCATTTGAGTTTGAAAGTCTGCCACTATCTTTTCTACGTAACGATCTAACCTAACAGTAGTTGCTCTGAGCTCCTGAACAAAGTCAAATCCCATGCTTTCTAAAAATTCATCAAGGGCCATTTGCAATGACTTCTTCAAATTTCGGCCATCATCTTTTAAAAGGGCAGGATTGAATGCTTCTTTAAAAAAGTCTGCAAACCGTAGAAATACTCTTTGTTTCAAATAATAAATTAACTCATTAGCCTCTTGGGTAACTAAATTTTGCAATGTTTGAACAGTTTGAGTTTCGAGAATTTCTTTTATTAATTTCTTTTGCATTTCAAAATTCAAACGTTTTTGATCTTTTACTGTTTGATCTTCCATCGCGCTTTCGATTAACTTATTTATTAAATCATGAATTCTCTGAAGTTCTATTTCTGAAGCGTTAATGGCTAATCTTGTTAAATCATTTGAAATAAATGGATAAAAGGATTGTTCAAATTGATCCATTCCAGAAAGATTCTCATTGGATATATCGTTCTTTTCCTTTAAAGCCAGCATACTTGATAAAGAATAGAGATGAGGGTTTCTGATTCCATATTTGTTTAGCTGCTCACCTACGTAATCTTCCACAATTTCCTTTTCATCTTCATTTTCTGCTAAATCAATGGCATTTATAATAAAGAACATTTTATCTAATTGAAACGATTCTTTAACGCGTCCAAGTTGAATTAAAAACTCACTGTCTGCTTTTGAAAACGCATGGTTAAAATAAGTAACAAATAGAATTGCATCAGAATTTTTAATATAATCAAATGCAACACCTGTATGGCGGGCATTAATAGAATCAGCGCCCGGAGTGTCTACAAGGGTAATTCCTTTTCTCGTAAGCTCACAATCATAATAAAGATCAATACATTCAATAAAACAGGATCTCTCTTCTTTTGCAACGTAATCACCAAATTCATTCAAACTGGTATGCAGAATGTTGCCAAGCTTTTCATGATAGGAATGAAACCCTTTATAAAATGCATGTAAAAAAGCAAAATGGGTCTTCTCAAATGGATCAATTTGTTCATTTTGGACAACAATTTGCTCTATTTTCCTATTAGCTTCTTCAAAACTCGCTGCAGATTCTCTAAAAACTTTTAAGGAACGATTTAAATCCTCCTGCAATGCTAGTGCTTCTTTAAATTTTACAAGAACGGTACCATGCGGATATTTCTCATTAACAGGTTTAATTCTATTAATGGCAGCTGTTGTTGGATTAGGCGATACCGGAAGCACTTTTTCCCCCAAAAGGGCATTGGCAAAGGAAGATTTACCTGCACTAAATGCTCCGAATAAGGCAACGGTAAATCCTTTATTCGCTAATCTTTCTGCCCTATCTTCCAACTCAAGTGAAAGCTTCCAAAACCCAGGAAGTTTTTGAATCAGTTGTGCCGTTTCCTTAAGCTTTACTGACATCTCCCACATCTTGTCAACTGCGATATTGTGCTGGGTTTCCTGAATAGGGATTTTTTTATTGGTGGTATGATTTTCTGTCCTAATGACATAATCTGTATGATGACCACCTTCCACCACCTCAAACTCAATGTCAATATCGATTAAGAGATGTGCAAAACCTGAATTTCCGCCAGTTCCCATTAAAAGTAATTTCTCGACTTTTTGCTGCTCCTCATCAAAATTCAATTGAATTCTTTTTATTTCTTCAAACGCATGTAAATATCGCTCAAGATTTTTAAATTCATGTTGCATACTCTCTTTTAAACGTACATTTTGTTCATTTAATGCTTCGAAGAAAGTCGTTTTAAATTCTAACAAACCATTTCTTGCTATTTTTTTAATCTCATTTGCAACATCATCCGTATAGTTTAGGACATAATGACCTGACAATCTTGCTCCTGATTTTGTAGTATTTACAAGTAAGTCTTTCGTAAATTGAACGCTAAAAGAATGAACCATTGTCATTAAATTTGCTTGATTAAGTTCATATGACTTGAGCATTTGCGAGAAAAAATTCCGCAAATGCCACTCAAGCTGTGATGTGGTTTTTTTTTGCATATCCTTATAAAAGCCCTCAAGTCTTATTTCCCGTTCTGCTATAGTCTTTTGCTTGCCAAAAAGGAATCCTATTTTAAATTCTGGCTGACAAGCTTCAAGATATGCTTCTGCAAGGGTTCTTGTTTCTGCAGGCATTAAATAGGCATTTTTCAAAATCCGGTCTATTTCTTGTTCAAATTGCTTCTCAGCCAACTCTAATCTTGTTTCTATGGATGTTTTTTCAGACTTTCTTTTCAAATACATTTCAAATAACTCTCTTTGTTCATCGGATGAAATTTCCGCCAATATTTGCTGGTACGGTTGTAGATATGCTTCATCTTTTTTCTTTACTTGATCAAGGTGATCCAAACAAATTTTATTTAATGATTGGAAAATTGACTGTGATAGAAAATCACTTTGATTTCGTAATTTTTCTGAAATAAAATTTTGTAATTCCGTAAATTGATTAAATTCATGATCTTTGTTCTTTAAAGATGTATAAAAAATGCGGGCAGGCTTAACCGACCATGATGAAAAAGCGTCGACCACACTCTTTTGAAACTCACGGAAGCTTAATTCCTCGTCTTTATGTTTATCAATTTGATTAATAACCAAAAATACTTCTTTTCCTGCTTCAGTTAGTTCCTTTGTAAAGAGAAAATTTAACTCAGACTGGACATGGTTATAGTCCATTACATAAAAGACAAAATCAGCCAAATGGATCGCCGATTCAGTCGCAATTCGATGCGCATCATCAGCAGAATCAATACCAGGAGTATCCATAATAATCGTATTTGGCGGTAACTTTGACTCTTGATGACTAATTTCGATTTCTTTAATTTGGTCCCCATCTTTACAATACTTTTTTACCAATTCAAAATCATATGGTGCTAAATACATTCGTGGTTTTTCATTTTTGAAAATAACCTTAGCATAGTCATCCCCTGACTTAACCTTCACTAAATTAGCACTTGTCGGAATTGGACTTGATGGCAATAAATTCTCACCGACAACCATATTAATCATTGTTGATTTGCCTGCTGAGAAATGACCACAAAAAGCAAT
>DATFAH010000374.1:0-2144 GCA_035254805.1 Caryophanales bacterium
GTTGCTTTTTAATATATATCGGCGAGGGAGGGAACTTAAAACCCATGCAGTGGGTGATGATCATACTGGCTTTATTGATGCCTGCAATGGAGTGGTCCATCACATTCACCCATTGGGTTATCGAACAAGTAAAAAAACCGGTCCATTTACTGAGATATGATTTTTCAAAAGGCATTCCAGCAGAAGCTAAAACAATGGTTGTTATTCCTGTTATCTGGTCAAAAACGGAAGAAGCAGAGGAAATAATTGACAGGCTTGAATTACACTATTTAGCAAACAGAGATCCCAATATTCATTTTGCTATTTTAGGCGACTTCAAAGATGAAGAAACCGAAACAGAAAAGTATGATGAAATGATTATAAAAGTGGCAAAAGAAGGGATTAACCGCCTATGTCAATCATATCCTGAAACAACATTCCATTTATTACAGCGAAAAAGGCTTTGGAATCCAAGTGAAGGAACTTGGATGGGATGGGAAAGAAAAAGGGGTAAACTAGTTGAGTTTGTCGAGCTGTTAAAAGGAAATAAAGAGACAAGCTTTCATGTTATCGAAGGAGATAAGTCATTATTTAACCAAATTCGTTATGTAATTACACTTGATGCGGATACTGTTCTTCCGCTTGAGAGTGCCAGCAGAATGATTGGAACTCTTCATTTGCCATATAATCGGCCAAGACTAAATGAAAGAAAGACGAGAGTTATTTCTGGATATGGAATCCTTCAGCCTCGAATTGGTATGAGTCACGAAGCAACCATGAGGTCACGATTTGCATTATTATGGTCGGGAGATCCAGGAATGGATCCGTATGCGTATGCCGTTTCCGATCCATATCAGGATGGTTTTGGACAAGGGATTTTTACAGGTAAAGGAATTTTTGATGTAGATACCTTTTACCAAGTATTGTGTGAAAGGATCCCTGATAATCGAGTATTGAGCCATGATTTGCTTGAAGGTGGTTTTCTTCGTACGGGTTTACTTTCAGATATTGAATTAATAGATGATCAACCTTCAAAGTTTCTTGCTTTTCAAAAAAGACAGCATCGCTGGATTCGTGGTGACTGGCAATTAGTCCTTTGGCTCATGCCTTGGGCATATAACCGGGCAGGAAAGCTAGTACCGATTGATTTATCGGCATTAACCCGCTGGCAAATCATTGACAACTTGCGTAGAAGCCTCCTTACATCAATTCTTTTTATCACATTATTACTGTCATTTATCGGACTTCCGGGATCTTCTTTACGGTGGATAGGGATCATTATTCTCACTATGTTTTTGCCTGTTTTACGGCAGTTAATCAATGTTCAAACTTTTTTAAGAAATCCAAACAGTATTTTCTTTACCATCGGACAAGTAATCATAACAATCATTACTTTGCCGTATCAAACGGTTTTGTTATTAGATGGGATTGGAAGATCGCTTTATCGGTTATTTATTTCTAAACGACACTTACTTGAATGGGCAGCATCCGCAGAGGTGAATCGAGCAAGCAACAAAAAAGGAAACCCTCCGTTATTTGGTATGTACAGAGGTTATCTCCTTATCATCCTATTTTTGATCGTTACCATGATGAATCGTTCTTTCAATCTACAAATAACGGGCTTTTTACTTTGTGCTTTGTGGGCATTTGCTCCATTTATTGTGATATGGATAGATCAGCCAGTAAAACGAAAGACCATCACCTTTACGAATAATGAAAAAGAGGAATTGCATCATTTAGCTAAACAAATATGGGATTTTTATGAAGACCATGTGAATGAAGAAGAGAACTGGCTTCCGCCAGACAATGTGCAAATACAGCCGCCAAATGGAGTTGCACACCGGACATCTCCTACTAATATTGGATTATATCTTACATGTGCGCTCGCAGCTAAGGATTTTGGCTTTATCGATACCCATGGATTAATTGAACGATTGGACCGTACATTAAATACAATTGAGCGTATGGAAAAGTGGAATGGACATTTATACAATTGGTATGATACAGAGACATTAAAGCCATTAATTCCGATGTATGTTTCTACAGTTGATTCAGGAAACTTTGTAGGATGTCTGATAACAGTTAAAGAAGGCTTATCGGAGTGTTTACATTCCATTCAATCTCAAGAGAATAGCTTTAGGCCAATTCATTTTGGTAAATCAATG
>DATFAH010000375.1:0-6657 GCA_035254805.1 Caryophanales bacterium
ATTGCAGCCAACTCTTTGATTCTCTTACTGCAATCCTTTTTATAAAAACTAGCTGAATATTTTAATAGATCCTTAACTTTCATATTGTCATAGTAAAAGACTTCTGATGGCAGGTAGCCAATTTCCTTTTTAATTTCAGGAGCAAATTGAATGCAATCTTTCCCAAAAATGGTGGCACTGCCGCTTGTTGGATAGATGAGTGACAATAATGTTCGGATTGTCGTTGACTTTCCGGCACCATTTGGCCCGATAAACCCAAAAATTTCCCCTTCTTCGACATTAAAGCTAATATCGGTAATGCCTCTTGCTTTTCCATACATTTTGGTTAGATTTTTTATTTCGATTACATTCATGATGATGCCTCCCTTTTTTTATATAGATGGATTATTCATATAAAGCATTTCTCAATAGATCCAGATACTCTTCCATTTCTGCTATTGCTTCCTCCCTGTCGATTTCCTCCAAGGATAGATTCACAGCTTTTTCCTGCTCTTGATAACCGAATCCTTCTAATGTCCAATTAATTATGTTGATCGCTTTTTGTGCATCAATGCCTTTTTTAAATTTGGAAAGATCAATATCGGATAATAATTGATGAAAGGAGTTGTCTAATAATTTTTTCCCTCGCGCATCTATTTCACTTTTTACTGTAGAGGACGTTTCCGAATAAATCGCCTTAACAAAATTAAATAGTTCAGGATAGACTTGGAATAACTCAAGCTTTACTAAGGCAATTTGGCGGTAACGAATAAAAATATCCTTTTCATTCCAATCCACTTCCTCCACGATTTTTTCCATTAAAACTTCGATCAAATGCTCATACAAGAAAAAATACAATTGCTTTTTATTTTGAAAATAATGGAATAACAACCCTTTAGAAATCCCCGCTTCCTTCACAATTTCATTTGTCGATGCCTTATCATACCCATTTTGGGCAAATTCCTTTGATGCCGCATTAATGATGCGGTCTTGCTTTTCCTGATCTAAGCTTAAAAATTTTGAAAACATACTGGCAGCACTCTTTCTAATGGGTTTATTTGATTTTTGACCACATCGGTCAACATAGTTGCAATCACAGCTTACTCTCATTGACTTATCTGGTCAATATCTATTTTTTGAAGTTCGGTACTTTTTATTCGAAATTTGGATTTTTTATTCGCAATCTGGATTTTTTATTCGCAATCTGGACTTTTTATTCGAAATCTGGACTTTTTATTCGCAATCTGGATTTTTTATTCGAAATCTGGATTTTTTATTCGTAAACCACACTTTTTATTCGAAATCCGGATTTTTTATTCGAAATTGGCACTTTTTATTCGAAACCGGCACTTTTTATTCGGGGTCCTACCGACAAAACGCTGATATTATACGCTAAGGAACTTTTTAGAAGGTAAAACCCTGATTTTTCTACGCTAAGCAGAAAAATCAGGGTTAATTTATATCCTAAGTGAACGTAGGGAATGTATTGAGTTCAAAATTTCAGGTATAAATGAATATTCACCTAAAAAATTAATGTGTTCCCATCCCAATGGAGATATATGAGGAAGTAATTCCTCTCTATATTTTCCCGTCGTTTTCAAATGTTCAATTGCCTGCGTCAAATACACAGTATTCCAAATGCTAATGGTATTAATAATTAGATTTAACGAGCTGGCACGCTGTAACTGATCTTGTAATGCTCTTTCTCTGAATTCTCCATGTTTTCCGAAGAAAATAGCTCGTGCCAAGGCATTCATGGCTTCACCCTTATTTAATCCACGTTGAATTCTCCGACGTAATGTTTCGCTAGAAATATAGTCTAATATAAACAAAGTTTTATCAATACGTCCCATCTCTCTTAATGTAGTAGCAAGGCTATTTTGACGAGAATAAGAACCTAGTTTTCCCATGATGAGAGAAGCAGAGACAGTTCCTTTACGAATGGAATGTGCCAACCTTAATACATCATCATAATTTTCCTGAATAATTTTGATGTTAATTCTTCCACGCAGCAATTTCTCCATTTCTGGATATTTGTCTGGCTTTTCAAATGAGTAAAGTTTTGAGTCTGCAAGATCTCGTAGTCTTGGAGCAAATCGAAATCCTAACAAATTGGTTAACCCAAATACTTGATCCGTATAACCGGCTGTGTCTGTATAATGTTCTTCAATATGTAAATCAGTCTCGTGATGTAAAAGACCATCTATGACATGAACAGCGTCTCTTGCATTAGTGTTAATAACTTTCGTATAGAAGCTAGAAAATTGGTCACTAACAAAGCGGTAAATAGTTGTACCTTTCCCCGTTCCATAATGTGGATTTGCATCAGCGTGTAAGGATGAAACCCCTACTTGAACACGCATACCATCTGAAGAAGAAGTTGTCCCGTCTCCCCAGTACGATGACAAACTTAACTTATGCTGAAAATTAACCAGAACTGACTGTGCTTTATTCATGGAATCTTCATATAATCGCCATTGTGAGGCTGTGGACATTTGTCGGTATGATACTCCTTTCGTTGCTTCTGCCATCTTAGTAAGACCAATATTGGTTCCCATTGCCATGATAGCAGCCATGATTGCTGGCTTTTCCTCTTCCTTTGGAGGATGTAATGTGGATGCATGAAGAAACTGCTTGTCGAACCCTGTCCAACTTGCTACTTCCATAAGCAAATCTGTCAACTTCACACGGGGTATTAGTTGATATAGAGATAAACTATATTCTCGTGCTGTTTCTGGAACGTTTTTCTCCAAGCGTTGGATATGCAGCCGTCCATCTTCAAAATTAACCCCATCTAATTCTGTGATATTAGCTTTAATCCATTCAAGACGATTATGTAGTGCATCTATTTTCCCTGCTAAGTATTCATCAACAGAAGGAGGTGCGGTAAGTCCATTAAGGTGCTTATATTGCTCCCATGTTTCTTTTGTCACTAAATAATTATCAAAATCTTGGTGCTGACGACTTCCTTTAATAGAAACGTTACCAGAGCGTACAAGATTTCTTAGCTCGGTTAGAACAGCCATCTCATAATATTGGCGATTAATATTCCCATCATCATCATAAACATGCTTTTGCCAGCGATTCGAAACAAAGTCCAAAGGAGCACCTTCTGGAACCTTTCGTTTATTTTGCATGTTCATATCTTTAATGGTATCAATAGCTCGAATCAATGGCTCCCCTGATTTTGTAGAAGTAAATTCTAAGGCTTCTAACAACGTTGGAGTATATTTACGTAAGTAGTTAAAGCGAAATTTTAGTAAGTCTAAGTAGTCGTAGTCCATTGGGCGCGACAATTGCTTTGCCTCTTCTATGGAGTTCACGAAATCCTCCCAAGGCATAATAGTCTCTAATGCTTCAAATGGGTCTTTACCTTGTTCCCTTGCTTGAATCAATGCTGTACCTAAATCTGCAAAATGAATAACCTTTTCATTTACCGATTTTCCATTTAATTTCTGAATTTCTTCTTGAGCTTTGCGCCCCTTTGACAACAATAAGGTAATTTGCCGATCATGTATCTCAAAGGCGTGATCAGTAAGGTTTTGACTGAGTTGTAGGAGATGTAAAGTTAAAAGTGCAAATTTTTTATTCTCTTTAAACCTACGGAATGAACGGGGCTCATACTTGGAACCTAAGCGTGCTAACTGCAAGATTCGATTTGGATGAATTTCTTTAATATCCACATTAAGTTGCAAAGCACGTATTACTTGAAGACGTTGTATAACCTTTAAGAAAGCAACTGGAGAAGATTGACCAGGAACTTCTCGTAACCAAGCAAGGGGGGTCTTTGAGTATGTAGAACTTACATCAAGTAAGCGATCTAACTGTGGTTTTTGTGATTCATTTAATGTAGAGACGATAGATGTAAAAATTCGCTCTTCTGCCCGTTGACGCCCCTCCCATACAATCCTTTCAATTGTTGTCATGGCTGGCAAAATTACTTTTTGTCTTCGCAATTCTTCAATTGTCGAGCGAATCAAGTAATCTGTACTCCCGTTCTCAAGAGCACGTTGAAGAGTATATTGGGCAATTTTTCGATATATCCCAAAGGATAAGTTTTGATAGCCATAATGTTGCCGAAGTTCCTCTAGGTGTTCATTGCGAGTTGCTACTCGTTTTGCATACTGTGTATATTCTTGTGGGGAGACATCAATTTGTTTCGCAATATAATCGAGTATTTGTCTTGGAATGTCTTTAATTTGAAATAAGGTCCAACCTGGATACCGAAGAACAGCAAGCTGTAAGGCAATCCCTAAGCGATTATGGTCTCTTCGGTGCTTATTAATAAAAGCTAGATCTTCTGAGGAAAAAGTATAATGCATTTCTATGTCAAATTCACTCATATCTTGAGGAATGGACATAAAACTATTTCTTTGATCAGGGGTCAAAAGTTCTTTTCCTCTCATGTTACACCTCCTCGCTGGATGGTTCTTTTTTTCCTAAATAACGGTATAACGTTGTTGCTCCTATTCCTGTAGCTTCTCTAATCTGGAATAAGGAATAGTCTTTGCTTTCATACATTTTCAAGGCAAGCATGATTTTTTTGGGTTCAACCTTTGGCCTTCCGCCATTTCTTCCTCTAGCTCTAGCTGCTGCCAGCCCATCTTTAGTTCGTTCACTAATGATATCCCGTTCTAATTCAGCTATGCTGGCCAACATTCTGAAAAAGAATCGCCCCATAGCTGTTGTAGTATCAATTTTATCTTGAATAGACACGAAATGGATTCCTTTTGATTCAAACTGTTCCATGAGTTCTATTAAATGTTTGGTACTACGACTGATACGATCTAATTTATATACAACCACTGTATCTTCCTTACGCAGAACTTTAAGAAGCTCGTCCAACTGAGGACGGTTTTTTCTCTTTCCTGATTCTTTTTCTTCAAAAATTTGATCCACTTCATAATGATTTAAAGCATCTATCTGTAATGACACTGACTGATCTTGCGTACTTACCCGTGCATATCCAAATTTCAATACAAATTCCCCCTTACTAAATACATTTACTATACCAAAAAGGGTGTTGAAATAGATATATTAGTAATTTGATTTTGGTTATATTTTTGGTTATGTATTTTAGTAGTTTTTGAATATTTTTAGAATGTATTTTTTTCATAACCAAAAACGACCGTTTTAGGTTAGTTATTAATTCAGAAGTGACCATATAAGTAACTATTTTAGAGGGTGGTTTTTTTTATCATTTTTAGAAGGTAAATGGAAATATACAGAATATTAACTAATGTCAGAAAAATATTTTTTGGGAGGTATTTTATTTTGAAAAAGAAATTTAAACAAATTTTAATTGGAGTAGTAGCTTTAACTTCTTTGATTCCAACTTCTGCTTTTGCTGCTAGTGGTTTGGAACTTCCTTCATATCCTATGAATAATGGTTCCCAAGTAGGTATTATGACCGCTGGATGGCAAACCCTTGATACGGTATACCAGTACTATGATTCACAATATCAAGCAAGTAAGATTTATTACTCAGGTGGAGGAGATTTTCGAGCTTGTACCTATGATGTAAGTACTGCCGGGGCTCGGGGTATGATAGAATTTTGGTCGGATGATCCTAGCGGTGATAGATTTATTGGATGGGGTAATTTTGCTGATAACACTTGTGTTGTAGCAGATGTTCGGCCGTATGTAGATGGGACAAATGGTAAAGCTGAAATTTACGTTAAAGTTGGTAATGTAAGACCTTCAACGTGGGCAACAATGCAATTTCAAGATTAATGCTAAAAAGAAGACTTCCTTCAACGAGTATCAGTAGAGGGAAGTCTTCTTTTTCATATGTTAATACTTAATTTCCAAATTCCCACTTGTTCAGCTATTCTATCTGTAGTGATAGTAAAATTATAATGTTCGGATTTTAAATTTTCTAAGTCTAAAGAAACAAAACCGGTAAACTTATGATCATTTATTTTGGATTGGTTTTCACGAAAACTTACGTTTAAATGTTTTTGATTAATATAAAAATGCGGTCTATCCATAAACTGATATCCAATTTTATTTTCTTTCAAAACAGATTGTTCAGAAGTGACCGTATAATAAATGGTGAGTTTACCGTCTTTTTTCTCATAATGATTAATTGTAAAGGTTATATCCTTGTCTGTTACTGATTTTTCTATATTTATTGGTTGCTCTTTTTTTTCTGCCTGTATCATTGGTGGTGTAGATACCATGTAACTAATTAGTATCATACAATAAGTTGAGAGTAAAAAAAGCCTTTTCACGATTTATTCCTCCTTTTTTTGGTAATATTAGTGTAGTCAACTTATCTAAATATAATTCATATAGAATTTGACACTATCGTCGCATAAATATTAATGGAATTTTCAGTTTTTTTACTTTGTCTTTTTAGAGTAAAAAAGAAGATGATCAAATATAGGTAGTAAACATCCATTTTTTTACTATAACCTTTGGCGAGTGTAACTGGGACGTTGAAAGCCTTATGGGACGGTATTTCCTTCAATTTTTCGCAACCAAATGTATGCGGATTTCCATAAAGCTGCTTTCAAATAACGACTAATTTGTAAGTAAGTCCGTTTGCTATTTGTGTTCAGCTGAGCTAATACATTCAAACAATACACGATCATCGCAATATACACTTGATTATGCACAGCTTGTTCACTCTGACCATAGAATTTTTTGATATTCAAATGTTGTTTCATCCATTTG
>DATFAH010000376.1:0-2920 GCA_035254805.1 Caryophanales bacterium
TTCTTGGCTTAAGCCGAGTGTCTCTCCGTAAATAGTTGCTAATTTTGTTTTTCCAATCCCACTTTGTCCTGATAAAATAGTAAGAGCACTTGATTTGATACTGGTATGAAAATTAATTAAATCATCCCTGCTATAAACTAAGTTTCGTGCTTTTGCTTTTATCTCAAGATCTCTAATAAAAGCTATTTCATCTAACCGTTTTGATCTTGATTCAGATTGTTCATTATGTTGCTCTTGAATAGTTTGATAATTTTCCTCGGTTTCGTTTTGTTGAATTTCTTGTGATTCTTTTTTTAATTCTCCTATTCGAATGCCAAAATTATCTAAACGGTCAGCAATCGTAGTATTAATGAACTCATCATTAAAGAAAACAAGTAATTCTCTTTCAGAACCAGTAAATTTATGTTTTTCTTCTTCGGTGATTTCTACTCTCTTTACTGAACTAGGTGAAATAATAACCCTGGCATTTGAATTAATAGAAGGATCCATTCTCCATTGATTTTCTTTAATATTTCCATATATATAGTCCCCACATACTACATATAATGGAGCCGGCATAGCATGATTGTACTGATGAAGATGGATTGCTTCTTCCGCTAAAAGCTTGGATTCAAACTCAAGCGGGGCTAAGTTTATTCGTGGGACAGCATAGTATGTAGTTCCCACTTTCCAATCCTCTTCAACAATAACATCATCAATATTTTTATAGAATCGTTCATTCTTTTCTTGATAAGTAAGGACTGGTTTAAACAATAGTAATTTCCCTTCCAGTTTATCTCTAATGAATTTTATTCTTTTATTCATATCTTTAATATATTTGAATTCAAGCGGAAGATTACTAAAACTTCTACCGGAAAGACCAACATATACATTTGACATTGTAATACGGCTTTCTACTTCTGTAATTTCTTTAGGTTCTTGACTTAATGGTTTAACATAAAACAGAACATCATTCATCGCATCAGAGTAAGTTACAGGCTCATCATCGTCACCTAAACGGGGTAAATAGTCATCTTTTGAAGCTAAAACTCCGACAATGTAATTTTCCTTTATTTGATCTAATATTTTATTAGAGTAAGTTTTTATCATTGGGTAACAGCATTCCTTTCCAATGTTTTCATATATCCAATCCATTCTATAAATTCTTTGAAAGTTTCAAAATCGATGGTTTTTAAGATTTTTCTATGTTTTTCTACTTCTTGTTTTAGAGTTCTAAAGCGTTTAGAGGATAACCCCTTCATAATTAAATAAATTGTATTAATATTAGGGTTTTCGAGTAAAGACTGACATTCTTTTTTACTATCTGCTTGGGCTAGCAAAAGCTCAGGAAATATTTCTTTAGTTAAAGTATGGTCTGTCATACAAATAATCCCCCAATTTGATGTAAAGGTTAAATCCGAATAAAACTTTTCTTTCCTTTCAGCATCTATTAAATTTTTAATCTCTAATTCTTGTTGAATGGTTTTAAGCTTTTTATCATATTTAATTATTAGTTGACTTTCTTTTGTTTGATTTTCTTCCAGCTTTAAAGAAATTTTTTCATATTCGTCATTATGTTCTCTCTCTAGTTTATTAGACCTATTAATTTGTTCATCTTTTTCCTTTTCCAATTTTTTTATCATTTTTTGTAGTTGTTTTAACTCGTTTTTTAAATTTGATACCTCATCGTTTTTTTCAGAGAGCATCTTTTTAATATACTCTTCTTCTGCTTTTGTCCCAGATAAAGCATTATTCAGTTTATTTTCAAAATCAGCAATAGCTTCGTCTTTTTGTTTACCAAGTAAGTAATACATACCTTCAATGGCCAGCGAAAGTAAAATATCCTGGTCCTCATTTTCGTGAGTAAGGATGTATGCTGCATTACAAATACTTAATCCATACTTCTCATTTAATCGATTATTCTCCATATAATATTGAAGTAAATCATAGTCTTTTATTTGATTTTCGCATTCTTTTAGCAAAGTCTTATATTTAGGAACTTGAAAATCTTCTAAGTCTTTTATGATTTTTTTAGGAGCATCTTCCCCTAAATAGCTCCTAGTTTTTCTGAGGAATTCCTTTACCTCATCTATTGAATTAAATTGAAAACCTAGATCTAACGGATTTTTTCCATCCCTTAAATTTATTTCAATTTGGTTTAAATGATTTTTTATTTCTTCTGGAAATTGAATTAATATATTTGCAAAACGGAAAAATGATGGAATTCTATCGTTTAATTCATTCATGTAAATGATCATTTCATTAAATTTTTCTGTTGGATTTTCAGGGAATTTATATTTGCTTAAGTAAGTATAAAACGGGTCAGGGCCCCTGTTTCGTCTTTGTCGGATCATATGTGGAGTCATTGATTTGAATACTTTTTTTAGATGAATCTTTTTTTGTTCGAGAGTTGCATTGTTTTTACGAGTACCTGGTGGACTCTCATTAAAAAAAGTTAGAATTTTGTTTGCTTCTTTATCATCTAGCATCTCTACAAATAGTTCCATTTCTTTCAAAATTTACTCCTCCTTTTCTCCCTAAATTATAACATATTGTGTAATATTTATTTGAAAAATGTCGAATTATCAAAATTTTTGAGTAAATATTCAAATGCCACTTTATTCGAAAATTGGCTTTCTGCCCGCCATCTAATTGTCTACTCTTAAAGATTAAAGTTACCCCTCTAAAACTCGCTACGAGCGAATGCATATTTCTTACTCTATGGGAATCTCACTCGTAATGTGATACTAATTATGCTTAACCGCATTCCTAAAGCAATTAGTTGCAAAAGAAAAAGGATGTCTCAAAAATATAAACATCCTTGTAAAAGATCATATTATTTTAGATTTTTCATCGGGTTAAGGGTAAGCCCGTATTCAAACAACGCATATAAATAGAGCTGCACCTCCGGTACTATAAACCTATCAATAAAGGGAGGTGC
>DATFAH010000377.1:0-4424 GCA_035254805.1 Caryophanales bacterium
AGAAAGGAGGCAGACAAAAATGAAGTGCGTTTTGTTTGTGTGTACGGGGAACACTTGCAGAAGCCCGATGGCAGAAGCAATTTTGAAAAATAAAAAAATTGAGGGGGTCAAGGTAAAATCTGCAGGTATTTATGCAATTAATGGATGTGATGCATCTGGACAAGCTAAAATCGTTATGGATGAAAAGAAAGTGCCTCATGACCATCAATCAAGCCTCTTAACAGCTGCTGATATTGATTGGGCGACCATTATTTTGACGATGACAGCATCACATAAAGCAGCGATTGCTCAAAATTTCCCGAATTCTGCCGATAAAATATATACATTAAAAGAATTTGCTGGTGAAGGTGTAGAAATGGATGTAATCGACCCTTTCGGTGGAGATGTTCATATTTACCGACATACGTTTCTAGAGCTTGATAAATTAATTGATTTGGCAATTGTAAAAATAAAACAAAAAGATACATAAAACGGGGGATGGGTAATGGAGGAGAAAAAAAAATATAAGTTTGGTTTACGAAAAAAGCTTGTGGTATTAACGACAATATTAGCATTGATCACCTATACGATTAGCGCATTGTTTATTTATATTCTTTATCCATATGTTAAGGAATATATTCATCAAATGCCTTTCACCATCATTACCTTAGTTTTGGGCATTATATGGTCTGGGATTTTAACATTTGTTGCAGCAGGATTTATCACAAAGCCGTTGAAACAAATTGAAGTGATTGCCCTGAGAGCTGCAAATGGAAGTATTTGCGATGATGCTGTCATTTCTAAATCTGATGATGAAATCCGTTCCCTTGGTTTGGCCTTCAACCATATGCTCGGAAGCTTACGAGAAATGGTCACACAGATTAATGAAAATTTCCGCGAAACAAATGATAAAGTTGTTTCCATTTCACAAAAATCTATTTATGCTGCCAAACAAGCGGATGGAATTGCCAAAACCATTAATGAAATTGCCGCTGGTGCCGATAATTCAGCACTTTCGATTCAAAGAACAGTGGAATCTGTGGAGGAAGTCAGCCAGCTTGCTGAGGAAGTGCAGGAAAAAGCGAAGGCATCTGAGAAGGTTTCAGCAAATATGGTTCATGATCTCGATGTTTCCAAGCAAGTTATCCAATCGTTGATTTCAGGAATTGAGCGACTTGCAGAAGATAATAAAGAATCGATGCAAACGGTTAAGCGTTTAGAGGGAAATGCAACAAAGGTGGAACAAATTATTCAGCTTGTCGGAGATATTGCAGCTCAAACCAATTTACTTGCTTTAAATGCTTCTATCGAGGCAGCACGTGCAGGTGAGCATGGGAAAGGCTTTGCCGTCGTAGCGGAAGAAGTAAGAAAGCTAGCTGATGAAAGCGCCAAGGCTGTAAATGGAATCACTGACTTGATTAAGAACATTCAATTAGAAGTACAGAATGTCGTTCAACAAATAGCTAATCAAGTTGAAACCGCAAATGATGGGGTAGCCAAAGGTACGAAGACGAACGAAGTAATTGCACAAATGGCCGATACGATCAATGATATGGTGGATATGGCAAAATCAATTACTATTTTAGTAGAACAGCAGATGGAAGGAGTTCGTCAAACCGCAACACAATCTGAGGAAGTAGCAGCCATCGCTGAAGAAACATCTGCAGGTGCCCAAGAGGTGGCATCGTCAACGACCGAGCAAGGGAATGTCATCGAAGAAGTTGACCATCTGGCACAAGACTTAAAGGCCGAAGCCGAAAAACTTAAGGAAACGATCCGCCAGTTTAAATTATAATGAGAATGAAGCTCTCTTCACATGAGGAGAGCTTTTTATATTTTTCTAGATCTTTATAATTTTTCACAACTGTGTCAAAATAACATCAGGAAAAGTAAAACTTCAATCAGTGGGGGCCAAAAGCCCAAAATGCGGGAAAAATTTTAGGGGGATATTGAAATGAAAGTTGCATTAGCTTCAGATCATGGTGGAATAAATATTCGTAAAGAAATCGCAAATTTATTGGAGGAACTAGGAATAGAATACGTTGACTTTGGCTGCGAATGCACCACCTCTGTCGACTATCCAGACTATGCCCTACCTGTTGCGGAAAAAGTGGCAAAAGGAGAGTTTGATCGCGGTATCTTAATCTGTGGAACTGGGATTGGCATGAGTATTGCAGCAAATAAAGTAAAAGGAATTCGCTGTGCCCTTGTGCACGATACGTTCAGTGCAAAAGCTACCCGCGAACATAATGACACGAATATGTTAGCAATGGGAGAACGTGTTATTGGCCCTGGACTTGCCAGAGAAATAGCTCAAACATGGTTAACGGGAGAGTTTCTTGGGGGCCGTCATGCCAATCGAATCAAAAAAATTACCGAATACGAAAATAAGTAACTTTGAGAGGCGGATGCTTATGATACTCGAGTGGGAAAAAGAACTGGAAAAAATCCTATCGGAGTTTCAAGATAAAGCAGTACTACAGCCTGGTCAGCTTTTAATCATCGGCTGCAGCACAAGTGAGGTAATGGGTGAAAAAATTGGAACACAAGGGAACTTTGATGTAGCCAAAATGATTTTTCGCGTGCTTGAAAACCTGCAGCAAAAAACTGGAATTGAGTTAGCCTTCCAGTGCTGCGAACATTTGAATCGGGCAATTGTTATGGAAAGAACGACTGCTGAAAAGCGGAATTTAGATGTGGTAACGGTCGTTCCGGTTCGTCATGCAGGAGGGGCAATGGCCACACATGCATTTGGTCAATTGAAAGATCCAGTTGTTGTGGAGTTTGTAAAGGCGGATGCAGGAATCGATATTGGCAACACTCTTATCGGGATGCATTTAAAGCATGTCGCCGTCCCAATCCGTGTAAAGCAAAAGATGTTTGGCCATGCCCATGTCACATTAGCTAAAACTCGTCCAAAATTAATTGGTGGACAAAGAGCGGTTTATGAGCGTAAGGCTGAAAATTCCAGTTGCTCATAATTCGACAGAAAATTACCTCTAGGCGAAATTTTCTTACTTTTATACATGGAAACATGCTACTATAAAAGTGGATTTTTTTCAAAATCCGCTTTTTTAAGCAGAGGGGGATTATGATGAATCATTTGTCACAGCAAGATGAACAGGTTTTTCAAGCAATCCAAAAGGAATTAGGTAGGCAGCGCACCAAGATTGAATTGATCGCTTCAGAAAATTTTGTAAGCGAAGCCGTAATGGAGGCACAAGGATCTGTATTAACCAATAAATATGCTGAAGGATATCCAAAGCATCGCTATTACGGTGGTTGTGAATATGTGGATATCGTGGAGGATTTAGCACGCGTGCGGGCCAAAAGACTCTTCGGTGCTGATCATGCAAATGTTCAGCCACATTCGGGATCACAGGCAAATATGGGTGTTTACTTCACTATACTTGAGCATGGTGACACTGTCCTTGGAATGAACTTATCCCATGGCGGGCATCTAACACATGGAAATCCTGTTAATTTTAGTGGTGTTCAATACCACTTTATTGAATATGGTGTGGACAAAACCACCCATCAGATTGACTATGATGATGTATTGTCAAAAGCTCGTGAACATAAGCCGAAACTAATTGTAGCAGGAGCTAGTGCCTATCCCCGTGAAATTAATTTTAAAAAATTCCGTGAAATTGCAGATGAGGTCTGTGCCTACTTAATGGTGGACATGGCCCACATCGCAGGATTAGTTGCCGCTGGACTACATCAAAGCCCGGTACCTTACGCCGATTTTGTCACAACAACCACCCATAAAACTCTCCGTGGACCACGTGGGGGAATGATCCTTTGCAAAGAACAATTTGCAAAAAAAATCGATAAAGCAATTTTCCCTGGGATTCAAGGCGGCCCGCTTATGCATGTAATTGCTGCAAAGGCGGTAGCTTTTGGTGAAGCCCTTCAAGAGAGCTTTAAAGAATATACCGAAAAAATTGTTGCTAATGCGAAACGTCTAGCCGATGGATTACAAAAAGAAGGAATAAATCTCGTATCTTTCGGAACAGATAATCATTTGCTTCTTGTTGATTTACAGTCACTTGGTCTTACAGGAAAAGTAGCGGAGAAGGTACTGGATGGAATTGGTATTACAGTAAATAAAAACACGATTCCATACGATCCACAAGGTCCATTTGTGACAAGTGGGATTCGTCTCGGAACAGCTGCCGTTACGACGCGCGGATTTGGCCTTGAAGAAATGGATGAAATTGCTTCAATCATCGCCTTTACACTAAAAAATCACGAAGATGATGCGAACCTTGACGAAGCAAGAAACCGTGTAGAAAGATTGACAAGTAAGTTTATCCTTTATCCTGAAAAATAAGTTGAATGATCGGCCCTTGTTAGTGGGGTCGATTTTTCTATGAAATGTTGCTCAAACAAATTTTTTTCTGTAAAATGAGACGGAGTGATAAAGAAAACTTGGCTAGCAC
>DATFAH010000378.1:0-5027 GCA_035254805.1 Caryophanales bacterium
ATACCTTCAGCTTTATTTTCGCTATCAGTATTCAATTTAATTAGGGTTGATTCCTTTATCCATTTCTCTTTATTTAAATGGTCTAAATAATATGCTACTTCACTTGTTGTATCAAATTGGACTTTAAGTGTAATGATTTCAGATTCTTCATATTTAAAAGATTGAATGAACCCACGTTCTGGCAATAGTGAAGTAAGCTTTTTCATAACTGGGATCGTTATCACCCGGTTTGCTTCAGCCCATTCAATTCCACTTTTCAATAAATTCAAGGAATTAGCTGCTTCATTTTTGTTCAAATTTGTACTTTGCTTGTCAGAAATTTTCTTAACAATCAATATTTGTTTCTCAACTGTTTCCATCTTCGTTTTGAGAGAATTAATTTGAAAATAATAAAAAGATGCTGCTAGGGCAATCAAAAGAACGCAAAGGGCGGACAAAATCAAAAAACGATAATTTTTAGGTTCTTTTTTCGGTAGTAAGTTGATGTCTACTAGCATTATTGCACCTCTTTTAAGGCAAGGCCTAAAGAAAGTAAGAACTTTGTTGGAATGTTACCTGTTTTTCCTTTTTGAATGTTGTCTAGTGAAATCGAGACAACTGGGATATCTAACCTATCTTTCATTTCTTCAAAGATTGCTAAAAGCAGAGGATGATCCCCAATTAATAGCAACTTCGTGACTTCTTTTTTACCATTATTAAGTGAATAACGATAAAAATCCATTAGCTTATTCATTTCTTTTAATATGTCTTCAAACTGGTAGGCAAGTTCATTAGCATCACCAATATATTTTAGGTCAAACTTTCCAGCTCGATCCTTGTTAATTTCCCATCTTTCGATTTCGAATGGGATCGGAAAATGCCGCATTACATATGGAACTGACTCTTCAAAAATACACATATTTACACTGGTTAGATCGAATTGTAATGTTAGAAGATGGTCTTTATGTGAAGCAAAATCTAAATGATAATACAACCGATACAAAGCAAGTGCAGAAATGTCTGCTGCTTTAGGAATAAGCTTCAAGCTTGTGAATAGCTCAGCATATTCCATTACATATTTTTCTGGAGCAGCAAACAATAAAATTTCTTTCGTATTCCTGTTTTCAGCAAGTGAAAAAAAGTCAAAAACAGGATCTTCAAATGGAAGATGGATGCTAGAACCAAATTCCAAATATAGGTGCCCTCTTATCTCATCTTCTTGAATTTCCGCTGGAATAGACACTTTTCGGATAATAACGAGGGAATCTGGAACCAAAAAGCGGACAGAACGCTTACGGATTTTCCATTCATCAATGCATTGATCCATAATATTCGCTAAGGAGTCAAAATCTGTGATTTTTCCATCACGAATAATTCCTGGTGGAAGGAAGCGTTCATGCCATTTTTGGGAAATCGGAGGATTTGTTTGTTTTAATTCGACATAGCGAATGGAGTGATCATTTAAGACGATGTTAATCATTCTATTTTTGGGTGAGAGGAGGGAAAATGTCATGTAAATAACCCCTTTTTTATAATCCTTGACTTAGGAACCTTAAGTAAAAATTGATTATTTCTGATCCCCAAAAATAGGCAGAAAGTGTTCCCAATACAATAAATGGGCCAAACGGTATTGGCTGGCGCCTTTTAACGATTTTAAAAAGCAATGCGGTGCCACCAATTACGGCTCCATAGAGTGTTGATAAAAAGAATGATAGGAGAACTAGTTTTATTCCCAATACAAAGCCAATTAAAGCAAAAAGTTTTACATCGCCGCCGCCCATTCCACCCTTACTGATAAATGCAATGAATAAAAGCAGCAAGAATCCGGTCAATGCTCCAATAAGGCTATTCCACCACGGTGCCAGTGGCCATAGTACGCGTTCAAATAAAAAAATCCCTGCAAACACAAGTAAAATTTTATCAGGGATGATCATATAGTGAATATCTGAAACTAATATTATCATAAAAAGCGAAATAAGTGTCCAAGATACGACCAGTTCCCATGACCAACCGATTTGATATGGAGCAAGTACAAACAAAATTCCAGTCAATAATTCAATAATTGGATAAATAGGAGAAATCCGCGACTTACAGCCGCGGCATTTTCCCTTAAGAATGATATAGGAAAAAATTGGAATCAATTCAAATACTGTAAGTTTATGCCCGCAAGTTGGACAAGCTGAACGTGGAGCAACGATTGACTTTTTCATCGGGACCCTTAGGCCGACTACGTTGAAGAAGGAACCTATGGTGATTCCGTAAAAGAAAACTAGGAAAAAAATTTTAGTTTCCACTGTATTTTAGTAACTTTGTTTCAGTTACAGAATCATTATTCTCAGTATCTTTTTCATCTGCACCAACTATACCTACAGCATCATGTTTAGAGATTTCATAAGTTAACTTTCCATTTGCACCTTTTGTTGCATTAACTACATAGTCTGTATCCTTGATATTATCGAGGTAAGTTCCTAGTTTACTATTATCCATAATTAGGTCAGTTGGGTTAGTAGTGTTATACAATTTAGCTGAATTTATAATCTGAATAGCTTCTGCAACATTTGCATCTTTTTTAGTCTTGTCAATTAGCCCACCAAAACTCGGCACCGCAATTGCCGAAATGATCCCTAATATTACGATAACAGCTAATAATTCCACTAATGTCATACCGCGCTGGTTTTTAAGTCTTTTTTTCAATTTTTGTAGCATTCATTCACTCTCCTTCTAGGACTATTATCCTATTAAATTATTTTCTCTTGTATTATAGTTTATTTCTCAAAAATACTAAATGGAAATTTTAATATATTTTATCTTTTTTAGTCGATTTTTGCAGTTTTCATAAAAATTAATATTTTTTGTCGAATTGGTTGAACATTTCAAACATCGGCAACATGATCGCAGTAACAATGGTTCCTACAATGCCAGCAAGAAAAACAATCATTAGCGGTTCAATCAATGCCTTTAATCTGTCTGTTCCAAGCTCAACTTCTTTTTCATAGAAATCAGCGATTTTGGCAAGCATCGCATCCAATGCCCCTGTTTGTTCGCCAATCACAATCATTTGGGTAACGAGTGGAGGAAAAGCCCAATGCTTTTTCATCGGTTCTGTCATGGAATCGCCTTTTTCCAAAGAAAGCCTCGATTGCTGAATAACCTTTGCCATTACTTCATTTTCAACAACCTTCTCCACAATCGACATCGCTTGAAGAATTGGAACAGAACTTGAAAATAAAGAGCTTAAAGTCCGCATCATCCTTGCTAATGCAGCTTTTTGCAGGATTTTCCCGAAAATCGGGATTCTTAGCATCAAATAATCCAAATAATACTTTGTCTCTTTATTCCCTCTCAGAATCATGACCAAAACAATGATCGACACAATCCCAAGCATGATCAGCCACCAAAAGGATTCCATGAAGCCGCTTGCAGCTAAAACAAATCTAGTAACAGCAGGAAGTTCTCCACCAAGATCCGCAAACATTTGGACAAATGTCGGGACAACAAAAACAAGTAAAAAGGTAACAACCAAAATGGCAAGAAAACCAATTACAAGCGGATAGGATAACGCGGAAATAATTTTTTGCCTTGTATAGTGCTGCTTTTCAAAATGGGTAGCTAAACGCTCAAGCGTTTCATCCATATTACCACCGACTTCGCCCGCTCGAACCATATTAATAAACATGGAAGTAAATATTTTCTTATGTTTTGCCACTGCATCAGAGAGTGGGTTTCCCTCCCGTAATTCCTGCTCAATATCAAGTAATGCTTTTCGCAAATGCTTGCTTTCAGTCTGAGCAGCTAAAATAGCCGTGGCATCCACAACCGTTACCCCAGCCTTTAATAGGGTAGCAAATTGCCTTAAAAAAATAACAAAATGCTGAAGCTTAACAAGATTTCCAATTGAAATTTCCTTCGTTAAAAATGTTTCAGGGACTTCTGATATTTCAATGATCCGAATGCCCTCCTCCTTCAGCTTAAGCATTGCATCCCGCTTGGAAGATGCATTTATCGTTCCCTGCCGTTTCCCGTGCCGATCACGGCCTGCATATTTAAATCTTGCCAACCTAGATTAACTGCTCCTGTAAAAATGGCAATGCTAATTCATTTTGGATCAGGCCATATTCAACTAAATCCTTAATACTGGATTCAAGTGTATGCATTCCTTGGGCACGGGAGGTTTGCATGATACTTAAAATTTGATGGATCTTTTCATTTCTGATTAAGTTCGCAATTGCCGGGTTGTTGATCATGATTTCTGTTGCAGCCTTTCTGCCTTTTCGATCAATCGTAGGAAATAATCGCTGCGAGATGATCCCAACTAATACAGAAGCTAGCTGGATCCGAATTTGCGGCTGCTGGGCTGGTTCAAACACGTCAATTATCCGATTAATCGTTGCCGGGGCACTTGACGTATGAAGTGTCCCTAAGACAAGATGCCCTGTTTCTGCCGCCGTTATGGCTGTCTGAATCGTTTCTAAATCACGCATCTCTCCCACAAGGATGACATCTGGATCTTGACGGAGTGCCGCTCTCAACCCATTCGCAAAATTATTCGTATCAAAACCCACTTCTCGCTGATCAATAATCGAATTCCCATGTTTATGGAGGTATTCAATTGGATCCTCAAGAGTGATGATATGCTTTCTCATATTTTGATTCATATAGTGTATCATGGCTGCAAGTGTTGTTGATTTCCCACTCCCTGTAGGTCCTGTTACAAGAATGAGTCCCTGCGGTTTTTCGACAATTTTCGTAAGAATATCGGGTAAATCTAATTCCTCAATCGAAGGAATTTTCGATGGAACAATTCGAATCGCCATGGATATACATGCCCTTTGATGATACGTATTAACCCGGAAACGGGAGACACCAGCAAGACCATAGGAAAAATCCAGTTCGCCCTTTGTTTTAAATAACTCAACTTTCGCAGAGTGAAATCGGCAAATAAGCCTTGATATAACTAGGAAGGCCCGCAATCCATTGCTGAAGTTGACGTTGAATTAAATTTTTGATTCTCTTGTTTGTCTTACTTAGGGCATCTTGAATTAGCTCGA
>DATFAH010000379.1:0-3281 GCA_035254805.1 Caryophanales bacterium
GGCTTACGTAAATTGAACATTGCTTTTAATGCAAATAGAACTATAATCACTACGCCGATCAAGAAAATGGTATCTGGAACTGCACGCCATAACAACAATTTCTCTACTATGTCTTGTTGCAAGAATGAAGCAGCACGGGAAGTAGCATAGCCATTATCAAATGCTTCTTTGATTTGCATAAATCCGATAGGAAGCAATGTAATAAATACCATTCCTATAAGACCTACGTTCAGTAGTATACAGCTGATTTTAAGCCATTTATCATTCCAAGCTTCAGGTTTTACAATGTTTCTTAATGAGTAGAGAAGAACGGCAATAGCAAACATACCGTATACACCCATCATAGATGCGTGACCATGAGCTGGTGTTAAGAATTGACCATGCTCAAAGAATGAAACAGCAGGAAGATTAATTAAGAAACCTAATACACCCGCACCAACTAAGTTCCAAATTGCAACTGAAATTAAGAACCAGAAAGGTGCTTTATAAGGGAACTCTTTTCCGCCTTCGCGCATCATTTTGTATTGCTCATATGCTTCAAGAATTAACAATGTTAACGGAATTACTTCTAATGCAGAGAATACTGCACCTAAACCAATCCATGCCTCTGATGAACCATTATAGTAATAGTGGTGACCAATTCCAAGTACACCTGCTCCAAGAAGTAAAGTAAACTGGAAGTATAATTGTCTAACAACGGATTTTTTCGTTACAAGACCAAGTTGTACCATTAAGAAACCAATAACAACAACTGCAAATACTTCAAAAATACCTTCTACCCATAAGTGGATAATCCACCAACGCCAGTAATCTGACATTGTAAAGCTTTGATCTGGATTAATAAATAATGCAAAAACATAGAATGCTGGAACCGCAATCGCTGCATAGAATAACAAGTGGATTAATCCACCTTTATCTGTTTCTTTCTTAAGTCCTGATTGAACTCCGCGATAAACAATAAATAGCCAAATGAACATTCCAACAATTAGGATAATCTGCCATAAACGGCCTAATTCAATATATTCCCAACCAGTATTTCCAAGTAAGAACCAGTTGTTTCCTAGGTAGCCATTGGCACCTAACCATTCCCCAACCATGCTTCCACCAACAAGGACAACTAATGCCCAGAATAAAACATCTACTAATAAGCCTTGTTTTTTAGGCTCGAATCCGCCAACTTGTGGAGCAATATAAATTCCCATTCCAAGCCACGCGGTTGCAATCCAGAATACTGCAAGTTGTAGGTGGAACCCTTTTGAAATATTAAATGGTAAAACATCCTTAATCCACTTTATTCCAAAAAAGCTATCTGGTTCAATATAATAGTGAGCAAGCAATGCTCCAAACAAACTTTGTACAAGGAATAAAGCTGCAACTACAAAGAAGTACTTACCAGTTTTAAGCTGTGATATCGTAACTGGTATTTTCCTAATATCAATTTCAGGGAAGTTCCCTTCCTTATATGCTTCTTGCATGCCCAATTTGTAACGATGGAAGAAGTAGAGAATAACCCCCATAAATAGAATAAGTAATGTTACACTAACACCACTCCACCATACTGCAGAAAAGGACATTTGGTTCCCGGCATCTTCATAATATGGCCAGTTGTTTGTGTAAGTAATTTTATCCCCTTCACGAACTGTACTTGATAACCATGCTGTCCAGAAGAAGAAATCAGAAATTTGCTTAATCTGATCGCCCTCTGCTACATAAGCACGATCCGTTTTCGGCATATCACTATCTTTAATTAGGCCTGCTTTTAAGCCCCAGTCGTCACCATTAGTGAAAATATCTTTATAATATGCTCTTACCTTTTTAAGTCCAGCAACTTGAGCATCTGTTAACTTCAGTGTATCTTTGCTTGAATCGTATCGATTCTTGCGCATCTCTTTAATGACATTTGCTTTTATAGCTGATTTTTGATCAGCACTTAATTCAGAGTACTTTTTGCCGTATTTATCATCGGCTTTATAGTCTTGCATACCTTCTGTGTAAATTTTTAATGCTTCTGCAGTGTAATCAGGTCCCATATATGAGCCTTGGCCCAATACAGTACCGTAATCCATTAGACCATATTTTTGAAATACTGCTTGGCCACCCATAATGGTGTCCTTTGTAAATAGGACTTCGCCATTCTCATTTGCAACCTCTAAAGGTCGAGGAGCCTGATCTTTAAAAATCCAATACCCACCTACAAGTAAAACAGTGAAGGTAATTAAAATAGTCGAAATTAAAATGGACTTTAAGAGTGCGTTTTTCTTTTCCTTCACTACTCTATTTGCCGGAGTTCCCGGTTGTATGTTCATGCGTTTCAATCCTTTCTTGTTTTTATTACCTTCTGTATTGTAACGGTCATACTAGTAACATAAAGTGAACAAGCTCATTTAATTGATGTGATGTTGATCACACAAATGCATTTTTCTCCACAAAGTTGTCACAATTAATTGAGAACAATTTTCACATTTCTATGACAGAGGTCACATTTTTTTTTGAAAATCATTGGTAGAATAACACTATAGAGATAGAAGAAATACATTTTTGAAGGTGATCGTTTCATGAAGCACAAAGATATAATGAAAACTTTGTCTGACGTTCCTTTATTTAAAGGTTTGTCAAAGGAAGAACTTACACAGATCATTAAGATTGCTCAGACTCGTTTTTATAAACAAAAAATGTATATTTTTATGCAGGATGATCCACTTGATCGTGTGTTTTTTATTCATTCAGGTAAAGTGAAAATATACAAAACGGATTTTTCCGGTAAAGAGCACATCATTTCCATCCTAGAATCAGGTGAAATGTTTCCACATACAGGATTTTTTAGAAGAGGAAAATTCCCAGCCCATGCTGAGGTGATGGAGAATGCAAACTTAATTGTTATTCCTATAGATAAATTTGAAGAAATTCTTATTTCTCATCCAGAACTTTGCATAAAATTGTTCAATGACTTAGGTGAAAAGATTGTCGAGCTCCAACAAAGTTTAGAAGCTCAAATCCTACATAACACATATGAACAAATTATTTTACTCCTTATTCGCCTTTGTAAAACGAATGGTGAGAAAATAGATGACAAATACAGGCTAACTACACAATTTACAAACCGTGAGTTAGCGAATATGATTGGAACATCCCGAGAAACTGTCAGTCGAACGATCAATCAGCTTAAGAAAAAAGAATTCATTTGGCAAAATGATGATGGTTTTTATCTGTTAGATCAAGAAGCATTACAACAAGAACTGTTTTATTAATTGTTTTTTTTGTCATTTACATTAATAATATTA
>DATFAH010000380.1:0-3489 GCA_035254805.1 Caryophanales bacterium
AATAATATGGGTATCCCCCAACGCCAACCCCTGGATAACCTATTCCTGGGTAACCAACTCCTGGATATCCCATCACTGGGTAACCATAAAATGGACGAGAGAAAAATGCACTTCCTAACCCGCCGCCAATTAACCCTCCTAAAAAGGCGCCTGCCAGTGGTAAACCAAAGCCGAAACCAATAAATCGTTGATCAGGTACTTGATATGGATTTCGATATCCATACATTGAGCATACCTCCTTATTTCTATACTTGCCTACACTATTTCATATGCAAATCATATGGGTTTGGCTTGGGCTTTTAAAAAGGATGGCCAGGATTTGGCAAAAGTTCACAAGAAAACCTCTGACAATATTGCCAGAGGTTTTCTGATTATTTTTCCATTGGATCAAAACGTTCTATAAATAAGGCAAGTGTCCGCGTCATTACCCCTGTTGCACCTGCAGGACCAAGATCATATTCCTTTGCGGTTGTGGACGTACCGGCAATATCTAAATGAACCCATGGGGTATTTTCGGCAAATTCTCCAATAAATGCTCCAGCCACAATCGCATGTCCTTCTCGCCCTGGTGAGTTATTTAAATCAGCGATTTTACTGCTCCGGACTCTTTCTTTATCTTTCTCAAATAACGGAAGTTGCCAAATTGGTTCCCCTGCTTCAAATGAAGCCTCTAAAACCTGTTCATATAATGACTCATTATTCGTCATTGCCCCAGTCGTATGAAGACCAAGTGCGGTGATAACACCACCCGTTAAGGTAGCAACATCTACTAAATAATTGGCCCCATGATGTTTTGCATAGGTCACCGCATCCGCCAACACTAGCCGCCCTTCCGCATCCGTATTTAATACCTCAATCGTTTTTCCACTCATGGAAGTAATCACATCATCTGGTTTAAACGCTGCGCCGCTAATCATATTATCAGTTGAAGGAATGACAGCCACAACATTTTGTTCAGGTTTTAATTCACCAATGATTTCCATTGCACCTAAAACAGCCGCAGCACCACCCATATCGGTTTTCATTCCAACAATTCCATCTTTTGTTTTAATGGAATAGCCACCGGTATCGAAGGTAATGCCTTTTCCAACGAGGCCAATTACATTTTCCCACTGTTCTTTTCCTTGATACTTCAACACAATCATTTTCGGTGGTTCGCTTGAGCCTTGGTTTACTGCAAGAAAAGCCCCCATGCCAAGTTTTTGGATTTCTTCTTTCTCCAAAATTTCAACTTCAAAATCAAACTTGGCTGCTAATTCTTTGGCATAATTCGCCATATCTGTTGCCGTCAACATATTCCCTGGAATATTCACAAGTGTTCGTGCCGAATTTGTTCCATTCCCAAAAGCATACCCAACCATCAAGGAAGCATCCATTTCCTCCTCATCCATTTCATCACTATAAACAGTAAGCTTGTTTAAATATTTCTCCGGTTCATTTGACTTTTGTTTATATCCGTCAAATTGATAGGTAGAGAGGGCAAATGCTTCGCTTAAGGCATGGGCAGTATCCAAACTATCTATTTTTTCTGTCGTAAAGGTATCTAACAGAATAGCAGCCTCTTGAACACTAGCTGTTAATTCTTTAAAAAGCTTTCCAAAGGCATCACGGAGCTTATCAAACGTTAACTCTTTCTCTTTTCCTAGTCCTACAAACCAAATTCTTTTTGCGCCAATTTTTCCAAGGCTATGTATTTTATTAATTTTTTTAAATTTCGCTGATAAATCTCCACTTTTCAGTAACTCTGTTAATTGACCCTCAAACACTTGGTCAAGAGCAGCTAATTTACCTTCAAATTTATCAGATTTTTCAAAGAGTCCGATTACTAATCCTTCATGCACTTCTGAGAACTGAAAATCATCTTTAACATGGAACATTTTCAAACCTCCTAAAGTTTTACCTTTATTATATCGAAAAAAAACTTTTATTTCGAATTTCGGAACTTTTTCAATATAAAAAGCAGACCCTTGGCCTGCTTTTACCTCTTTTCTGATTTTGTATATTGTTGGCGAAAAACTTGCATCGATTCATTTTCATTTAGCGAATCTAGCTGTGCTTCAGTAAGTTTACCATTTCCCTTTTGAACCACATACACGTCCACCTGTCTCTTGCCCCAGAAATTATAAACATCATCAACTGTTTCATAATAAAGATCTACCTCGTTTCCTTTGATGGCTCCGCCTTTATCAGCTACAACACCATATCCATAACCTGGAACAAATAAAATCGTCCCAATTGGAAAAACCCGCAGGTCAGCTGCAATTGTCGAGTACAAATCACGTTTTACTTTTATGCCGGAATATGTAATCCCGTAATTTGGATCATTTTCATGTTTCCCTGTGGATTCATACCCAGCCGTATAACCGGTTGCGACAACTGTTTTTTTCGGATATTGTTGCCAATCAAAAGCATCCTCTAGTAATGGCGGGGTGCCTGCAACTGCCTCACTTGATGAAATAAGCGGTTCAAATTGCACTACCCGTTGAATCATTTTAAGCGCAAGCCCAAGTGATTTAAATGTATGTGTTAAAGAATTATTCTCATTGTTGTTTACTTGGTCCATTTCTATTTCATAACCATCGTAAGAAAAAAGGGATTGTGCTCTTACACCAGAAATAGATTGAAAGGTCGATAAAAGGGCCAAAACAAAAAGACATATCATCGTCAAGCGTCTTATCAAAGTTTTTAATCTATTCATTTATTTTTTCACTCCTCCCAAACTAGTCTTTTCCCAAAAATTAAAAAAATATACAAAGGAGGAGTAAAAAAATTTATACCAAACATCCCTATCAATACCAAAAAATCTGATTACAGTAATTTTAAACCGAAGATCAAAATAGATTTTTTTACAAAATAGCCAAAAAAAATAGACCATTGCAAAATGGTCCCTAAAACATTCGATATCCATTTCTTCTCAAAAGTTTCATCGCAATTCCCGCTGAAAGGGCGCCAATAAAACCACTTAACAAAATCACAATATCAGCTGTCGCTAATGAACTAAATCGATCGATTAGCAACGAAAAGGCTGTGCCGCTATTTGTAAAATATTCAACAAAACGTACTTTATCAACAATTAAAATGGCAATTATCGGGTAAATAATAGCCATAATCCATGACATTCTCAATACCATATTTAGCAAAACGCCAATCCCAAAAAATAATACAAAAAACAACAAAATCGATATGATCAATACTACGATACTCATTTGCATAAATTATTTCCCCCTAACATCACCATTTAGTGTACTCAAAGTGAAATAGGGAGTCAATATATGAATAGTGACAATGGTAAAATACAAAAAAACCTCCGAAACAGAGATCGGAAGCAGTATACCAGGCTATAAACTTATTTTGTTTTCTTTCCGGAACCACAGCAGCACGAACATGTCTCTGAACCACCGAGCAATAATTGAAAATATCCTACTCCCGAACAAAAATCACATAATTTTGGATCCAACTTTTTTATTTTCATTCCATCCATCTCCCTTA
>DATFAH010000381.1:0-8511 GCA_035254805.1 Caryophanales bacterium
CTCTCTTATTTCTGGGATAAGTAATGTAAGAAAACATAAAAAGCCAGTGATGGTAAGTATTAAAGCCATCTTCATTAATTTCATGATTTTGGGATTTGGGAGCTTATGGTGGTTTTTAACTGAAACAGATGGTTTAAGCCAAGGAATAGGTGTTTTGATTTATTTCAGCTCCATGATTGCTATATCCATAATGAATATAATCTCCATATATATCTTCACAAGAAAAAACAAAAATAAATAGGCGTGATCACCTCACGCCTTTTCATATACAATCGGGACTTCCAAGATAATCTTTGTTCCTTTTCCGGTTGAAGAATATACCATGAGTTCTCCGCCAACTGAACGAGCACGTTCGTCCATGCTAAAAAGGCCTACTCCCTTGTTTTGCACACTTCGATCAAAACCTTTTCCCATGTCCTCAATCATTACTCTTATAGAATTGTCCAGCTCTCTTATCGTGACCGTTGCTTCTGTCACACCAGCATATTTTCGGATATTCGTTAACGATTCCTGAATGATTCGGTAAATGGTTAATTCGATATTAATGTTCAGGCGGTGGTTTAATACACATTCGAAAAAAACATCAATTTGGTAATGTTCCGAAAATCGGTTGAGAAAGGAACGAATGGCTGGTACTAAGCCAAGGTCATCCAGTACCGATGGGCGCAGCTCCCAGGAGATTTCTCGAATTTCCTCAATTAACTGGGCTGCTTCCTCCTGCATTTGTTCTAAGAGCGGGTGGTCCATTTGGGAAAGAAGACGATTAATGGTGATCAGGTGACTGTATAAATTTTGGCCGATTCCATCATGTAAATTTCTTGATAGGCGCCTTCGTTCTTCTTCCTGAACCTCAATGATTCGCATCATCATTTTTTTGTTTTCTTCCTCTACACGCTTTCTTTCTGAGATTTCATAGCGTATAGCCAAATACTGATAAGGCAGCCCTTCATCATTTAAAAATGGAACAATGGTTGTATCCACCCAATAAACGGATCCATCTTTCGCTTTGTTTTGGATCTCACCTTTCCAAACCTTACCCAAGCTGATTGTTTGCCACATATCCTTAAAAAATTGCGGAGAATGGTGACCTGAATTAACGATCCGGTGAGTTTTTCCGATCAGTTCATCACTTGAGTACTTAGAGACAAGGCAAAATCGATCATTCACATATGTAATCGTTCCTTTTGCATCTGTAATTGCGACGATCGACGATTCATCGAGAGCAAACTTAATGTTGATTAATGCCTGCATCGACTTTTTTAATTCTGCTTCAAGATCGATCAAATTGTTTGAAGGCTTATTCCATTGTTCTGTTTCCATCCCTAAGCCTCCTTCAGTTATAGATCTATATGATCCTTTAAGACCACTTCCAATTTAATTGCAGCTTTTTTTACCATTTCCTGTTCTGATTCTGGAAAATAGTGTTGTTCCCTTTTCCCTACGACTAGAACCCCTTTTGGAACTGCATTAAAAAATAGCGGAACCCCATAGGAAGAAATGAGTTTTTCCGCAAGCATAATCGGATAATCAATGGTTTTTCCTAGAATATGGTTTGGAAAAGCCTCAATCATCAATGGACTGCCGCTTGAAATGACCTTCCCGGCAATTCCTTTCCCGTAGCGGACCGTTATTCTTTTGTATTTATCATTTAAATTACCGGAGGCATAATGCCATTTTACATCTGGACCAATTTCATTTTGAATGGCAACACCGACAAAATCACAGCCTATACCCTGCATCAAAAGATTACATGCTTCTACAACTTGTTGTAGTTCCATTAATTCTGTCATACTTGGTCTTTCTCCTTAGATCCCATAGCCAAGCAGCCCTTTTTTCACCGCATATTCAACCAACTCTGGCCTGGTTTTCATTTGCAATTTTTCCGCTAAATTTCCTTTATGGGTTTCAACGGTTTTTACGCTGATTATAAGCTGTTCCGCAATTTCTTTGTTTGAAAAGCCTTTTGCAATTAAGGTAAGCACTTCTTTTTCGCGATCAGATAAAAGATTAAAGGTATCGGTGCTTCCGTGTTTAACACTACCAAGATATTCTTCCATTAATCTTTTTGTTGCAGATGGGTGTAAATAGGCATCCCCCTTCGCAACCGATCGGATAGCTGAAATTAATTCATCATGTGGAGCACTTTTTAGAATACACCCAGACGCACCCGCTTGGATCGCCCTAAATAAGTATTCCTCATCATCATGCATTGTTAAAATTAAAATATTCACGTTTGGCATTTGTTTTTTTAATTCAGATGTCGCTGAGAGCCCGTCTTTGCCATGGGGCATACTTAAGTCCATAACCACCACATCTGGCTTCAACTCTAATGCTTTTTTGATTCCTTCATTGCCTTCTGAAGCCTCACCGATCACCTGTAAATCGGAATCGGAATTAAGAAGCATCGTTAGTCCCATTCTGACGACCGCATGATCATCAACGAGTAGAATTTTTATCATGATTATCACCCTCCGTTAATGGGAGAAAAATTTCAATTGATGTTCCTTCTCCTATTTTAGAGGAAATGATGCAATCCCCGCCAGCTAAAAGCATCCGTTCTTTCATGGCCGCAAGTCCTGATGATTGATTATTCAATGTGTACTCTTCAACAAGAAACCCACTGCCAAAATCGTTGATCGTAATATGCAAGCTCTCTTTCTTCCATGTAAAATACAATTTCACATTAGATGTATCGGCATATTTCGCAATATTCGCGAGAGCTTCCTGGCACACTCGAAAAACAGCAATATTGTGCTGCTCAGGAATGAATTTTTCTTCACCGCTTGATTCTATATCAACGAGGATTCCAAATGTTGAAGTATACAGTTTGATATAACTTTTCATGGCAGGTAACAGCCCAAGGGTTGGGAGGGTTGGAGGATGCAATTCAACTGTCAGCATTCTCATTTCCTGCAATGTTTTTTCGAGCAGCTGGGACATTTCACGGGCATACATTTTCATATGTGGCTTAATGACACCCGATTCTAATACCTTCAAACCAGTCAAAATGCTGTATAAATTTTGCCCCACACCTTCATGAAGCTCCAGGGCAATTCGTTTAATTTCTTCCTCTTGTGTTTGGATAATATATGAGCTTATTTGCTGTTTAGAAGGTAATTGCTCCATTTTCATCCTCCTTTCCATATGAAAAAAGGCAGGTTTTTAAAAAACCTGGACCTTTTTAAAATGATAATGAAGGCCGCTTTCTTGATCAAGTGCAGACCATTCTATTTCCGTCTCGCTTACCTTGCTTGCTAATGGAACAGCAAGAAAGTGAAAATCATCAAAGTAAAAACGGATATGTGTTTGATCAGGACAAAATTGGATCTTTTTCACCGTTTTTCGAACCGCTGGGGCCTGATCGCCACCATCCATATCTTGTATTTTAATTTCAACCTCTGAACCAGCAAATCGCTGCAATTCATCTAAATTAATGGAGGTCACAGCTTGAACATCCTCTCGTGACAGGGTAAATAAAGATTTTATAGGCTTTGAGATACTCCCAAAATTTCTCCCCTGCATGTTCTTCAAGGAATTGAATCGTTTCTTCTTCCGAACTCCAATTGCTCATACCCTTTACCTCAGCTACAACCATTTCTGCATCCTCAATTATTTTTTCCTCTAGGTACCAGTTTAAACGTTTTCCTTGAAAAATTCTACTTAATAACTGATCGATTTCAGATGCAAATTGGCCAGCATCCTCGCGAATGAAGCAAAAATCAATATAAGTTTCGTTATTCATTGGCACTCATACCTTTTTTATCCATTTTATAAATGAGAAATGCTACAAAAAATAAGACCGCATTGACAATCGCAGCAAGCATGGAATTTTTATAATGCTCATAAAAGTATTGGTGGACCATATATTGTGTGACAATAATATTTGTCATTAATACAGCTAGCAGAAGGACTACACCTACATACTTATGCTTCATAGCGTTTCACCCTCACAGCATAAATCGCACCGTTTTCCACTTTCACTTGGATTTCCGGCAATGGACGACGTGGAGGACCAGCAATTGGCTCACCTGTTTTCGCGTTGAACTTTCCATGATGACAAGGGCAAATCATTTCTTCCACTTTTTTATCCCAAAATACCGGGCAACGCAAATGGGTGCACGCGTTTTGATAGGCAACATATTCATTTTCAGCCAGACGAATTAAAATTGCACTGTCATGTTCACCAGGAAAAGCAAAGTCTACGGCATCGCCAACAGCGATTGATTTTACATCTGTAATTTTATGTTTTGGATATTTTTTATCCGTAAGTCCGTTCAATTCTTTGGCCGCCAATACCCCCCAAGGGAGAGAGGAAACAGCAAATACTCCTGCTGCCCCAACTAACATTTTCATAAATCCGCGGCGGTCAAGCTCTCGTTCATGATTACGGTTTATATTATGGGTATAATTATCTTCATTAAATGGGATCTTATTATTTTTGTCCGTCATGCTAATCCCTCCTTAAAACAATTTCGTGACGCCTTGTAAAATACCAGGAAGATTCACTTTTACATTTGTTTCGTTTTCTAAATACGGCATACTTGTTACCCATTTTCCGTTGTTCAAGTTAAATTGCTTTTGTTTTGCGTCAATTTCTTCATCAGACAGCCACTGGATCGTATTTGATGGGCAAACACTCGCACACATTGGTGGTATGCCATCTTTTGAACGGTCGATACACATATCACATTTATACATCAGATTTTGTTCTGTATCGAATTTCGGAATACCATATGGACAAGCAATCGTACAGTTTTGACAGCCGATACATTTTTCAACAAGTGCAGAAAGAACAGCGCCATTTTCATGAATTTGAATCGCTTGCGCTGGACAGCTTCGCGCACAAGCCGGATTCACGCAATGAAGGCACATAAGGGGCATCGTTTGCCGGTTCACTAGCGGGTTTACGTCATATACATAGTTGCGGTTACGTTGTTCATGTCCGCCACACTGTGTACATGCAGCTAAGCATGACCGACAGCCGATACAGTTTTCAAGTTCTAGATAGAGCCTCTTTTTCATTTATTGCACCTTCTTTGCTTCAAGTTTTTCAATTTGTGCGGCACAGGCTTTAAATTCCGGCATCCGGGAAATTGGATCAAGGGCTGGAATCGTTAATAGGTTAATAGATTGTTCATGCCCAAAATGATATGGAACAAAAACAGTATCTTTCCGGATTGCTTCTGTGATTTTTACTTTATAAACGGCTTCTCCTCTACGGGTGAAAAGGCGTACTCGTTCTTCATGGACAATATCGTATTTTGCCGCTGTTTCCGGATGGATTTCTACATATGGCTCCGGACACATATCGCGTAAGAATTGAATTCTTCTTGTTTGGTTTCCAGATAGATAATGGAAGACAACACGGCCTGTTGTTAAGCGTAATGGGTATTCTTGATCCGGTTCCTCAGCAGGTGGACGGTATGGTAGTGCACAAATCTTCGCTTTTCCATCTGGGTGATAAAACTTTTTATCTAAGAACATATGTGGAGTTCCTTCGTCATTTTCATCTTTACAAGGCCAAAAAACTCCATCTTGTTTGTCAATTTTATCCCAGGTTGCCCCGTAATAGTCAGCATTGCCGCCCTTTGATGCGAGGCGGAACTCATCTGCGACATCAACTGCTGTTTTTAAATGTGAGAAATATTTTCCTTTTCCGATTCGTTCTGCAAGCTCTACTTGAATCTGCCAGTCTGGCTTTGATTCTCCAAGTGGCTCTTGAGCTTTATTAATTTTTATAATACGTCCTTCTAAGTTTGTTACCGTTCCTTCATCTTCAGACCATGTTACGGACGGAAGAATCACATCGGCAAATTCAGCTGATTCAGAAAGATAGAAATCAGAGCAAACCATAAAATCTAACCCCTTTAATGCTTTCCGGACAAAGTTCTGATTTGGAGCAGAAACAGCAGGATTAGAGCAAAGCAAGTACAATCCGCGAATGGTCTTTTGTTCCATTAATTCAAACATTTCATAGGCAGAGACACCTGGCTGTGGCATTTCTTCTGGTGTAATTCCCCAAACCTGGCATACTTCCTCTACATGCTTTGGATTCGTTAACTTCCGGTATCCTGGGAGAAGATCCGATTTTTGGCCATGTTCACGACCGCCTTGGCCATTTCCTTGACCTGTAAATGTGGCAACACCTGCTTTTGGACGGCCAATTTTTCCAGTAACCAAGGCCATATTGGTGTATCCTGATACATTATCGACACCCTTCGTATGCTGTTCGATTCCACGAGCAAAGGCCACGATTGCATTTGGTGCCTTCCCATAAATTTCAGCAGCAAGAATAATTTTTTCAGGTGCCACTCCCGTTATCTGACTTGTGTACTCTGGAGTAAATTCCTTCACTAGTTCTTTCGTTTCTTCAAAACCATTTGTATGGTTGTTAACAAATTCCTCATCAACATAACCATTTTGAATTAATAAATTGACAATTCCATTTGCTAGCGCCAAGTCTGTTCCAGGTCGTAAATCCAAATGCACATCCGCACGTCTTGCAATAGGAGTTTCACGAGGATCCGCTACAATCAAATACCCGCCTCTTTCCTGTACATGCCACACACGGAACATCGAAGTCGGATGGCATTCGGCCGTATTACTTCCAGCAATAAATAAACAATCTGTTTCATGAAGGTCAGTCCATGGCAATGTTGAACCACGGTCCACTCCGAAAGAACGAAGGAATCCGCCTGCTGCACTGGACATACAGAAACGACCATTATAATCAATATAACGAGTTCCAAGGGCAACACGAGCAAATTTCCCGGTTAAATAGCACTTTTCATTTGTCATGGAAACGCCGCTGAACACTGATAACGAATCTTTTCCGTATTTTGTTTGCAGCTCGTTAAATTTCGCGGCAACTAAGTCATACGCTTCATCCCACGTTGCTTCGCGAAATCCTTTTGTTGTTCCTTTTAAGGATGCATCGTCCCTGATTAATGGTTTTAAGATCCGGTCATCATGGTTTGTTTGCTGATAGGCTGTAACACCCTTCGGACACATTTTTCCTACGTTTACTGGCCAGTCATAACGAGGCTCAACCCCGACGATTTTATTTGTTTGCGTATTTACTCGCAAATTCATCCCACACTGCATTCCACAATAGGCACAATGTGTTTTAACTAATGTTTCATTAGGATGCCTTACATTCTCAATTTCTCTAAAAAACTTATCCCTTTGCATTCTGGTTAGCCTCCTTCACGCGGATCTCATGTGTTGGGATTCCTGAAAATCTGGAAATACGATATTTTCTACGGCATGGAAGGCAAAGTTCCGCGAGATGGAATCCCTCCTTCATTTGAAATTCAATATCATTCACACCTAATACTTGAATGACATCACTTGATTGTTCCACAGAAACAAATTGATCCCCGCATACTTTACATTCCTTCATTGATTGCTCACTGTAATGCTGGCGGTAATTTCTCGCAAATACACTCATTGGGCGGAATGGAATATGGGCAAGCTTGCCAAAGGGCAGGTAAATTAATGTCACAATAACGGAAAATTGATGAATCAATGACATGACTGGCTGACCTTTCCCATGCATGACGATATTCATAAAGGTCAATGAAAGCCCAGTTATGGAAATAAATAGCAACATATATAATGGAAGAAAGTCATACATGAATTTTTGTTCTGCTCTTGCCTGCATATTTTTCAGACGGCGGTAAAGAGCCATACACACACCAGCGATAACCATAACGGCTGTTATATTCAAAGCATTATAAAAGAAAAAAGCAATAATTCCATCTGCTTTTACCTTCATTAAGTTGATTCCCATGCCTACAACGGTGTAATAGCCGTTGTCATCCATCGTGAAATACATCCACCCAAACACAAGCGGGAATGTAACAAAACATGAAAGGATACAACCCCAGCCGATTAAAACGTGCTGGACCCATCGGTAAATTCCCCGATTCCGAATAAAATCGTAAATCACTAATTGGTTAACGGCAGTTTTGCCAGAGTTCTTTCTAAACAGTAGCTTTAGACCTTTTTTGATAAAAATTTTCGTTGGGGGCCTTTCTCCCCAAGCAATAAAACGATAAAAGAATCCACCAATAAAAACGATCGTTCCCACCATATATCCATAAAGGTTTAAATCAATATGGGTAAACATTCTTGTACCAATCATCGTTAATATGGCAAGACCCGCAATAGATAAAAACATCGATTTTGCAAAATGGGAAGCGAAAGCATCATTTATTGAGCTTTTAGATTTTTGATTTGTTGATACGTTTGCCTGCATCCTTCGTTCCTCCTCTTAAAAGAAAACTTGACTAGCGCCAAGCATAACACATTGCACTTCCATGCTCGTTTCGCTTACTTACGGAACTCGCTTGGCTAGGACATCTTGTCCATCGTGCGATTTTCATTTTGTTTTTATGTAAACGATAGTTACTTACTTTAGAACTTATTAAAAGATAAACTCATTCTTAAGCAAAAAAATAACACTATCATTTTTCTTAATTTCATTTTAAGAAAATGATAGTGTTTTCC
>DATFAH010000382.1:0-7798 GCA_035254805.1 Caryophanales bacterium
TACCTGAGTTTTAGATTAATACTCTTATTGTACAAAAAAAAGCCTGTATAAACAACTAGAATAACTAGACAAAATAGGAAGGATTTATAGATTTTTTAGCGAATAAATTTATTGTCTGAAAAATAATAATATTTAGAACAAAGAGGTATGTATGATTAAAAAAGTTGATCACATCGGAATTGCTGTCCATTCTCTTAAAGAAACGCTTCCTTTTTATACAGAAGTGTTAAAGCTCTCATTACTCGGGGTGGAAAAAGTAGAAAGTGAACAAGTAAAAGTTGCCTTCTTGCAGGTTGGAGAAACAATGCTTGAGCTACTTGAGCCTACTTCAGTTGACAGTCCCATTGCAAAATATATTGAAAAACAGGGCGAAGGGATTCATCATGTTGCACTTGGCGTAGAGTCTATAGAAGAGAGAATGAACGAAATAAAAACAAAGGGAATTCGGATGATTCAAGATGAGCCTAAGCTAGGAGCACATGGAAAAGAGGTAGCATTTATTCATCCAAAATCGACCTTTGGAGTTTTATATGAACTTTGTGAAAAAAAGGGGCTGAAGGGGTAACATGGTAGATATTTACGAAAAAATAAGTGATTTGTATGATCGCAGACGTGAGATTGAGCTTGGCGGTGGAGATGAAAGGGTAGAAAAACAGCATGAAAAAGGAAAGTTGACGGCTAGGGAAAGAATTGATCTATTGGTTGACAAAGGTAGTTTTGTGGAAATCAATCCATTCATTGAGCATCGTAGTCATGATTTTGGACTTGGTGATCAGAAGGGCCCAGGGGATGGAGTTGTAACAGGATATGGAAAAGTAAATGGGCGTCCGATTTATCTGTTTTCTCAAGACTTTACTGTTTTTGGCGGGGCACTTGGGGAAATGCATGCATTAAAAATTGCGAAAGTAATGGATCTGGCTGCTAAAAATGGAGCACCCTTTATAGGGCTAAATGATTCAGGTGGAGCAAGAATTCAAGAAGGTGTAGTTTCTCTCGATGGTTACGGATTAATTTTTTACCGCAATTCTATTTATTCAGGGGTTATTCCACAAATCTCGGTTATTATGGGTCCATGTGCAGGTGGTGCTGTTTATTCACCAGCCATTACAGATTTTGTTTTCATGGTGGAAAAAACAAGTCAAATGTTTATTACAGGGCCAAAAGTAATTGAAACCGTGACAGGTGAGAAAATTTCTTCTGAAGATCTTGGGGGAGCAAAGGTTCATAATACAATTAGCGGGAATGCTCATTTCCGAAGTGAGACAGAAGTGGAAGTTTTAAATGAAGTTCGCAAACTATTAAGCTATTTACCACAAAACAATCAGGAAATGGCACCAATCTTAGAAGTTGAGGAGGAAAGTGATTATCGTCCTGAGCTGACAGATGTGATTCCATTTGATGCTATACGGCCATATGATGTTCGGATTGTTGTGGAACATGTGGTGGATGAAGGTTCATTTATGGAAATCCATAAAGATTTTGCTAAAAACGTGGTAGTGGGGTTTGCTAGGATTAAAGGGGAATCAGTTGGTCTTGTCTGCAATCAGCCTAAAGTAATGGCAGGAGGATTGGACATCAATTCATCTGACAAGGCGTCTAGATTTATTCGTCTTTGTGATTCCTTTAACATCCCTATTATCACATTTGAAGATGTTACAGGATTTTTTCCAGGAATTAAACAAGAACATGGGGGTATTATCCGTCATGGGGCAAAAATTCTTTATGCCTATTCAGAAGCTACAGTGCCAAAATTAACGGTAATTTTAAGGAAGGCATATGGCGGGGCATATGTGGCATTGAATAGTAAATCAATCGGAGCTGACATAGTATTTGCTTGGCCAAATGCGGAAATTGCTGTAATGGGACCGCAGGGTGCCGCAAATATTATTTTTTCGAGAGAAATTCAGAAAAGTGAAAATCCTGAACTAGTCAGACAGCAAAAAATTGAAGAATACCGAGAAAAATTTGCAAATCCGTACGTTGCAGCAAGCCGTGGAATGGTGGATGATGTCATTGATCCAAGAGAAACTAGAATTAAAATTATCCAGGCGTTGGAAATGCTGAGAAATAAAAAAGAATCGAGACCAGAGAAAAAACATGGCAATATTCCGCTTTAATAATTTAAACCCTTTCATTTGATGCATACAAAAGGAAAAGGTATACTAAAATAGTGAGTACATAATGATGGAGGGTTTGATGATATGATTAATCAGGAACGTTTGTTAAATGAATTTCTAGAGTTAGTTCAAATCGATTCGGAATCAAAGTATGAGACTGAAATCGCCAAAGTTTTAAAACAAAAATTCTTTGATTTAGGTGTTGAAGTGTTCGAAGATGATTCAGCCGCGAAAACAGGATATGGCGCTGGAAATTTAATTTGCACACTTGCTGGAACAAAAGAAGGGGTAGATCCAATTTATTTTACCTCACATATGGATACAGTAACACCAGGTAAAGGGGTTAAGCCTTCTATTAAAGATGGTTATGTTGTGACCGATGGTACAACGATCCTTGGTGCGGATGATAAGGCAGGGATTTCTGTCATGTTTGAGGCGATTCGAGTAATGAAGGAGCAAAACATCGAACACGGCACGATTCAATTCATTATTACAGTTGGAGAAGAATCTGGCTTAGTTGGTTCAAAGGCTCTTGATCCTGCATTATTAAAAGCTAAATTCGGTTATGCAATTGATAGCGATGGTAGTGTTGGGAATGTAGTAGTGTCTGCTCCAACACAAGCAAAAGTGAAGGCTGTTATTTATGGAAAAACGGCTCATGCTGGTGTAGCACCTGAAAAAGGCGTATCTGCCATTACGATCGCTGCCAAAGCGATTGCAAAAATGCCGCTTGGAAGAATTGATGATGAAACAACGGCTAATATTGGCCGTTTTGAGGGCGGATCTGCCACAAATATTGTTTGCGACCGTGTCGATATTTTAGCAGAAGCTCGTTCTATTGTTGCAGAAAAAATGGAAGCACAAGCACAAAAAATGCGTGAAGCATTCGAATCTGTTGCCCAACAAATGGGTGGTAAAGCCGAAGTGACAGTTGAAGTTATGTATCCAGGATTTAAATTTGGTGAAGGCGATCATGTTGTTGAAATTGCCAAGAAGGCCGCAGCTAAAATCGGCCGCAGCTGTGAATTGCAAAAGAGTGGCGGTGGAAGTGATGCCAACGTTATCGCTGGTTTAAACATTCCAACTGTCAATCTTGCAGTCGGATATGAAGAAATTCATACAACAAATGAACGGATGCCAATTGAAGAGCTAAACAAACTTGCCGAAATGATCCTAGCGATTATTGCGGAAGTTGCAAATTAATAAGAGACATGGATCGAACCCACCTCCTCCTACAAATTTTTGTTGAGGAGGCGGGTTCTTTGCTTTATAGTAATAAATATATACATAGGATCATTCTGTTAAAAGGAGGCTGTGTGATTTTGAGTAAAGTGATTGTCTTTAGAACAGGAAATGAAGAATATGCCATTCCCCTTCCATTTGTGGTTTCAATTGAAAAAATGGGGACGGCAACACCGATTCCGCATATGCCAGATTTTGTCAAGGGTATTGTTGAAATACGTGAAGAGCTTATTCCGATTATTGACCTTGAGTACATTTTCTATTCAAGGACATTAAAAATGGATGAGAATGCTAGATTAATTGTGATTCAATCTGCCAAATTATCATTAGGATTACTTGTTAATGAGGCAAAAGAAATCATTGAAATCTCTGAGGAAAAAATAAAGCAAGTGGGATTATTAGCTTTTGCTGATACTGCTTATATTTCAGGGGTTGCAAACCTTGAGAAGCGCCTCATCACCATTATTAATCCGGAAACACTAATAGAATCTTTGGATGGAATTACAGATTTACAAGAGTACATGAAAAGTCACCATTAATAGGTGGCTTCTTTAATTTGTCTTTTGTTAATATGAATATAGAATGTTTTAAGGAAGTGCCTGTGATGAAAGAGATGCATCCAAAAAAGGGAAGAGTTATTTTACATGTGGATATGAACAGCTTTTATGCATCAGTTGAAATGGCTTATGATCCATCTTTAAAAGGGAAACCTCTAGTTATATATACTGTTTAGGGCATATTCAATAAAAGATAGCAATCTAAGTATAGAAAATCCTTTATAAATAATAGTTATAGGGGATTTTTTAATTTGTCTTAAAATATAAAAAGGGGTGTAATTATATAGAATATTTAAACTATTAATTCGTAAGAAGGCCTCTCAATGACCTCATTTACTACCACAACAAATTAAAGATTGGCTAAGATATGAAATTTCTCATTAACACCTCATTTTATAGTGCTTCTTTATCAATTCTCCATTCCATTTTCTTGAAGTTTTTGCACTAGAACCCTTTTTTAAAAAATAAATCGGGTTTCTAAAAAAATTCTAAAATTGTGCTACTACAATATGAGTATAGAACGTTAAAAAAAATGAATGAAATTGAGGGAAATGACATGGCAAAAATGGATAAAAAGTGGATTATTTTATGCTCAACAGCCATTGCGGCAATCTATACAGCAGGATATGTTTCAACAGGAGATCAGGCCGTTGCAAGTATACAACCGAATCAGCAAGTACAAATGGACATTCCATCTAATGGGAATCAGTCCAATCAAAACTGGCAAAGCGGGAATGTGACTGAAAATAGCCAATCCCATTCGATTTACCAAGATGGCATTTATGTGGGGATGGGCAGTAATCGTAGGGGTTCAATAGAAGTCACCGTGACCATCCAGAACGATAAAATCACAGATGTGGAAATTAGAAATCATAACATGCATTATCCTCAATATTATACAGATGGACTACCTGATGAAGTTCTACAGAGCCAAAGTGCACGAGTGCAGAACGTGTCGGGTGCAACCTATAGCACAGACGCCTTTAAGGATGCTGTTCAGGATGCACTTAATCAGGCGCAAATATCATGATGAGAAAAACAAAATTATTTATGGATACCGTTGTCGATATTAGGGTAGTCACAGGCCATTCGATATCCGAGGAAGAAATAGAAATGAAAATCAATCATGCCTTTGACGCTTTTCGAAAAGTAGAGCAGGCCTGCAGCCGTTTTAACCCGGAAAGCGAATTAATGCGGTCAAGTAGGGAAATCAACAAACCGATTCCAATCAGTCCATATTTATTTGAACCGTTAAAATTTGCTTTAGAAATCGCAAAAGGGTCTAATGGCTTATTTGACCCGACAATCGGAAAGTTGATGGAGAATTATGGATTTAACCAAAATTATTTAACAGAGAAAAATATGGAAAGTACCACTGATACGACCGCAACGTTTAGTGATATTGTGTTAAATGAATACGAGCGTTCTCTATTATTGAAGAAACCGCTCGTCATTGATTTAGGTGCTGTGGCAAAAGGATTTGCCATTGATTTAGCTGCAAATGAATTGAAAGAATGTGATGGGTTTATCGTGAATGCCGGAGGGGACGTCTTTGCTGGTGGAATCAATGACAAATTCAATAGATGGTCCATTGGCATTCAACACCTATATCAACAAGAAAAAGTGATTGATTGTGTAGAAATATCAAACGAAGCAATCTGTACTTCCGGAAGTTATGAAAGAAGAAGTGCAAAAAATCCAAGTATGCATCATTTAATCAACCCAAGAACAAAAAGATCAGAAAACCATCTCGTCAGTTTAAGTATCATAGCTCCGTTCGCCATGATGGCGGACGCCTTTTCAACGGTAGCATTCTTATCAGGAGTGACAAAAAGCAAAGAGATAGTGGAAAGCACTGGCGTAAAAGGGATCTTTATAAAATCAGATTTAGACATCGTGAAAGTTGGAGGGATATAATTGACATTAAAAAAATGGATAATCACACCAAAAGGGCAATTAACCCTAATCATGGTTGCTTTACTTTTATTAGCATCAATTGGATCACAAGATATTTCGGGAATGGTAATAGGGATTACGGCCGTTAGCACAGCCGTGGCAACAGATATCGTTTTATGTCTTATTGAAAATAGAAAAAGAATTTTTCCAGACGGTGCCATTATTACAGGTTTAATTATTGCGTTAGTATTAAGTACGGCAACTTCTGGTTTAATTGTAGCCGCTACAGCTATTATGGCCATATTATCCAAACATCTTTTTGTTTTTAAGAAAAAACCAATTTTTAATCCTGCAGCATTTGGATTGCTGTTATCTATTTTACTTTTTCAAACCGGTCAAAGTTGGTGGGGAGCATTCGGGGATTCACCGGTTTGGATGATCCTATTTCTCCTCGTTGGCGGGTATCCAATCGTAAATAAAGTCAATAAGTTTCCGCAGGTTTTTGCCTTTTTAGCAACCACCTTTGTTTTATTGGTTTTCATGGGACAATTCAATATGACGATTGCAACGGATGCTTTCCGTCCACCATTCATTAATGCTACCTTATTCTTTTGATTATTAATGCTAACGGATTTACCAACAACACCTGCAAAAGTAAATGATCAAATCGTATTTAGTATCATTGTGGCATTAGTTGGAACTTCGTTTTATGCTGTTGCAGGCGGCTTAGCCTACTTGTTTATCGGATTGCTTGTAGGAAACTTATATTATTTACTTAAAAAAAGAGCGAAAGCTTCTAAAACGCACGAAAAAAGAGCAGCAGCTTGATAGGGAAGAATCTAAATGGATCGACAAATTACACCCAACCAATTCTGGCTGGGTTTTTTAATATAATCTGCACATGAAATATCTTTTTGTGTCAAAATTTTGTACAATCTTGAAAAACTATAGTAAAAAGGGAGTAAACTAAGGCTATAAGATAAGAAGAGATGGTGACCAAAATGAATGTATTAGTAGTGGAAGATGATCAACCTTTAAGAAAAATTATTGCAACCATACTTGAGGAAGAACAATATGAGGTGGAGCAGGCGGAAGATGGGGAAGAAGGTTATCTGATGGCTGTTTCAACAGAGTATGATCTTTATATTATTGACATTATGTTACCGAAAATGGATGGCTTCTCATTGATCAATCGATTACGAATGGAAGGAGATCGTACACCTACTTTAATCTTAACCGCAAAAGATCAGGTAGAGGATAAGGTACGCGGATTAGACCTAGGTGCTGATGATTATTTAGTGAAACCTTTTGCCACTCAAGAATTTTTAGCGAGAATTCGGTCTTTGCTCCGCCGTTCCGGAAAGCTAGGAATGGGAGATCAATTAAGCTATGGACCATTACATTTTCATTTAAAACAGCATGAATGCCAAATAGATCAGGAAACATTAAAACTGACAAATAAGGAGTATGAACTGCTATTTTACTTGGTTCAAAATAAAGAACAAATTATTACAAGGGAACAAGTCTATGAAAGAGTGTGGGGGATTGAATCTGATACAACAGATGCGATCGTGGATTTATATATCCACTATTTGCGAAAAAAATTACAGCCCTATGGTTATGACGATCTCATACATACCGTTCGTGGTGTGGGCTATATGTTAAAGAAGGAGTAATTCATGTTTAAACGGACGAAACGACGCCTTGTCATTTATTATGCATTGGTATTTTTTATTCTACAAAATATTTTTGGAGGCATGATCTATGGTTATACCAGATATAACCTGTATCGACAAATTGATCATGTTCTTTTAGAAGAAAAAAACTGGCTTCAGGCACATCCGGATAGGGTGATCAAAAGTGAGGAAGCTTCTGAACGGGAAGAAGAGCATGAATTAGTTTACCTTGTATGGGAACGTGATAGTAATTCCTCAAAAGTCATACCAAATAGGAGAACCCATTTAATAAATGCCTCGCACTTTTTAA
>DATFAH010000383.1:0-6147 GCA_035254805.1 Caryophanales bacterium
TATCACAAAAACTTAGTAAAAGGAGAGCGATTTTCAGGAATAAAGGATAATTGCAGCGGCTTTTTTGTGATGAAATCGGGTAGAATTAGAGTTTTTATTTTATCGGAAGACGGAAAGGAAATTACCCTTTTTAGGTTGTTAGAAAAAGAAGTATGTATCTTGTCTGCCTCTTGCATTTTCAAAAATGTTCATTTTACGATTTATTTCGATGTTGAAAAAGACAGTTCGATTTATTTAATACCATCCATTGTCATGGAGCAGTTAAGTCTTCATAATTTAAATGTTAAGGAATATTTATTAGAGCAAATGTCCTCTAGGTTTTCATGTGCGATGTGGGTGATGGAACAGGTCGTTTTTGGCAGTTTATCTAAACGTGTTGCAACCTTTATATTGGAGCAAACTCTTCTAGAAAATAGTCGAACCTTATCGATTACGCATGATGCCATTGCAAGAAATATTGGGTCAGCTCGTGAGGTTGTAAGCCGAATGTTGAAGTATTTCGAAAAGGAAGATGTCATTGGGATGTTTCGTGGATCTATTCAGGTGAATGACTTGGAAAAATTAAAAACATTAGCTAAGTAAAAAGATGATGATCGATTCATCACCATCTTTTTTAGCTTATTAGAGATGTTCTTTAATATAATTTATCATTTTCGGAGTAATGTAGGGGATGATGAGTGGAAGCATATTTGGCATTAAAGAATCCATCGTTTTAGAAAGTAGATCTGGCATCAGCTTTTCCATATCTTCTGGAAGTGGTCCTACTCTTCGGGATACTTCTTCTAACATTTGCGGCATGACCTTTGGCATGATGTCTGGGACAAGCTTCGGCATTAAAGTAGGCATCATTTTTGCCATCAAATTCAATCCGCCCGGCGTATGTTTCATTCCTCTCATCATCGGAACCATCCCTGTGGGCATATTATCCATCATTGGCTTAAACAAAGTAGCCATTATATCAGCTAAAACTTCTGGCTTCATTAAAAGGATGAATTTTTCAAAATAGCCCCACATTTCCATTGAGTAATCGGTTTTATCCTCAATATGAAGTCCTAACCCTTGCAAAGCAAAACGGGCCAGATCGGTAATATGGAGATCCAACTGATTCTTAATATTAGAATCGCGCAGTTGAACTTGGCAGCAAGGACATAACGCCACTACCGTATCTGCTTTTACATCCACGGCTTCTTGTAATCTCATTCCGCCAAGCTTTGGTGCTACAGGCATTTCCCCAATTAAAGTCAAGACTGATCCACAGCAATATCCTTCTTCCCGGTTATGTTCCATCTCAACCAATTCCACTCCAGGAATTGCTTTTAATAAATCTCTAGGCGGTTCATAAATTCCTTGAGCTCTTCCAATATGACAGGAATCATGGAAGGTTACCCGTTTATTGACTTCATGATCAAATTCTAGCTTCCCTTCTTTTATCGCATCAGCAATAATCTCAGAGTAATGCTTTACTTCAAAATCGTAATCCATTCCTTTTTTAGCAGCTAATTCAGCATATAATTCCTTCCAGACCAACCCGCATGCCGGACAGGAAGTGACAATGGTTTTCGCACCACGTTTTTTAGCTTCAGCCACATTATGTTCAAAAATCTCTTCAAACACATCCCATTTTCCTGACACTTTCATTGGGATCCCGCAGCAGGCTTCATCACTTCCCATATACGTAAAATCAACACCTACTTTATCCAATAAACGTAATGTGGATTCTGCGACATCGGTATTAACAAAAGAAGCTGTGCAGCCGGCAAAATACAAAATATCACTCTTTGCTTTTATTTTAGATTTCATACCCTCTGGAACCCAATTGGCCCGTTTCTCTTTTTTTCCTGCCCATATATTACGCTCTCCGCGAAGGGAAGCGGCCATCATTTCAAATGGCGGGAAGGTCATTCGTTTTTCTTCATGTATGAGGCTTCCTCTCAGCTCCATCCAGTTATGTTCAATGGGGATATCCAATTGACAGCGAGTGTTACACACTTCACAAGTGGTGCAAAGTAAAAAGTTTTGGACTGTTTCAGGTGTGAATTTTTCCCTGCCTGCTACTACCTCCCGAAGATAATGGTATTTTCCTCTTGGGGATTGGGATTCCCAGCCCCTCCCGGCAAATTGTTCACAGGTTGAAACACAATATCCACAGCGAGAGCAGGCAGTCGCATAATAGGAAATATCCCCAGGGATCCCATTCTTCTTCCCACTTCTTACGGCTTCACCAAAAGGAGCAGTGGCTGAATTTGCAAAAGACCTGATTATAGGCATAAATGTAGTTGCCGTTCCCATAAGAGTGTCAATCATCCCGTTACCCAGTACCTTATTGGGATTAAATAACCCTTTAGGATCCTTTTCTATTTTGTAGGATTTTACTTTTTCATAACGATCATTTCCTAATATATTTCTTGCCTCACGACGGAAGTAAAGTCCAGTAGAATAAGCAGATCCCCCGTTTTTTTTGGCAATTTCAATAACAGACAATGACAGAGCAAAAGCTAAGTTAAAAGCAAATGTCCTTTCATCATGTGGAATAAACCCAAGTAGTATGATTTTGTCATCTTTAGAAGCCATTCCTTCCAGAACGAAAGGATGTTTGATCTTTGTATCAATTTCATTAAGGACTGGAGTCAGGCTTTTTAATGGAACTACAACTTCAGTTGGAATAATCGAGGGACCAATTCGCTTAAAACGCATCGGTTTAAATCGTTCTTTCCATTCATGCTCTGCTATTTCCTGTGATAGCTCTGTACCGCGATGTTCTTGGATCATTTTTTCTAGCTTACTGTCGATGGCTCCACTTCTTGAGGCTGGATAGGCGATAACAAGGATAAATGTTTCTGGTAACTCAGGATCAGGATGATGGTTTCTTTCTTCATATGGATGGCCTTTACGGTGAGGAAGTTTCTTTTTTAGTTTCATTGATTCCGGATTTAAAAAGGTAATCGACCAAATGGGTAACTTAGCCTTATAGATTGCTGATATGGCCCCTGAGATAGCTTGATTATCTTTGAAAGAAATTAAGCGGTGAATTTCAGGCTCTAGTTCTCGAATCTTCATGGTGATTTGGGAAATAACCCCTGTAATTCCCTCCATTTCAGCGATGTAAAGCTGGAGTTCAGCTCCAGTAAAGGTTTTTACTCGTCCATCTGGAGTAATCACTCTAGCTTCAAGTACATTTTCTTTAAACATGCCATATTCATATGCTCCAAATCCAGTGCCACCCTGTGCCAACAAACCTCCAACAGTGGAGGAGGGAAGGGAAGAGGGATATAAGATTAAATCAAGATCTTCTTTTATCAGTTGTCTCTGTAATTTTTCCCACACGATTCCAGCTTCAACTGTCACTTGCAGGTTTGTGTGATCAATCGAGATGATGCGATTCATTCCTGACATATCGACTACGATTGCATTTTCTTCAGGGAGGACTCCACCATACCCAGAGGTTGACATTCCTCTTGGAACAAGTTTTATATTTTCCTTGTTAGCAAGTTTTATTAACTGAATGATTTGGTCTTCATTCTCTGGACGTACCACTCCTCCTGGCAGCCCGACAGGAAGGAAAGGCTTAACAATACTAGGTAATGCTCCAATATCATAGGAATACATTTTACATTCAAGCCGATCGGTTCGAACATTGTCTTTAAAAATCTCCTCTAATTTTTGTTCTATGTGTAAATCCAATGCCGCCATTTTATTCCCCTCCAATTCATAGTAGTGCTTTGCCGATAAACGAATATAAGTTTCTCTTCCTACTTTAGTATGATGGGAGGCATATTTTCTTTCAGTGATATAGTCACAAACACGCAAAATTTTATAACATAAAAAGGCAGCACCATACTGCTGGTACCTGCCTCCTTAATCATTAAATTTCAATAATAATCGGAAGAATCATTGGTTTTCGCTTCGTTTTAGCGTATAAATATTGTCCTACTGATTTCTTAATATTTTGCTTGATCACATTCCATTGGCGAATATTTTCTTCTTGCAAGTCATTAACCGTCTTTTTAACAAGCTGATTTACTTCGTTAATGAGTTCCTCGGAATTTTTTGCAAATACGAATCCCCGTGTAATGGTATCAGGTCCTTGAATTATTTTGCGGTCTCGTTTACTGATCGTCAACACAACCACAAGCATGCCATCCTCTGAAAGTTGTTTTCGGTCACGTAACACAATCTCACCGACATCACCGACGCCCATTCCATCCACATATGTATCCCCAGAAGGGATCTCACGAGTTTGACGTGCTTCACCATGTTCAATATCGACAACCTGGCCATTTTTTATTATAAATGTACTTCCTTTTTCAACCCCGACCGATTCAGCTAGCTTTCGGTGATGGTGGAGCATTCGATATTCCCCATGAATAGGGATAAAATAGGTTGGTTTCATTAAGGTAAGCATGAGCTTCAAATCTTCCTGATAGCCATGGCCGGAAACATGCATTCCCGTTGTACTTCCCGATCCATAAATGACTTTGGCATCTAGTTGAAATAAGTTGTCGATAATTCGAGAGACATCCTTCTCATTTCCCGGTATGGGTGAAGCAGCTAAAATGACAGTGTCACCAGGATAAATAACTACATCCCGGTAGTTTCCGCTTGAAAGACGGGAAAGGGCAGCCATTGGCTCACCTTGACTTCCTGTACAAAGGACTGCAACTTTTTCAGGAGCCAGTTTATCCACTTCATGTGCTTCTATCAGCATACCTTCGGGAACCTGCAAGTAACCGCGTTCCAATGCCACACTGACCACACTGACCATGCTTCGGCCAAGAAGTGCCAGCTTTCGGTTCGTTTTGATGCAGGCCTCCACCACTTGCTGAACGCGATTTATGTTGGAGGCAAACGTGGAAACAAAGATCTTCCTATTTGCTTTCATAAATGCTTCTACCATATGATCACCGACAATTCGCTCAGTTGGGGTCAAACCGGTCCGTTCTACATTTGTGCTTTCAGACAATAAGGCGACGACCCCCTGATTACCGATATCCGCCATTTTATGAATATCGGAATGCTGGTTATTCTCAGGGGTTAAATCAAATTTAAAGTCCCCGGTATGAACGACGTTTCCTCCAGGTGTTTGAAAGACGATCCCTAGACAGTCGGGAATACTGTGGCTAACCCTAAAAAAGGAAACCTGAACCTTGCCAAACGCAAGCCTTGAATCCGAATCAATAGTTATAAGCTTTGTATCTCTTTTAAGTCTGTGTTCGTCCAATTTTAATTCTACTAAACCAAGTGTGAATCTTGTTGCATATATGGGAACATTTAATTTCTTTAGAAAATAAGGAATTCCCCCGATATGATCTTCATGTCCATGGGTCACGATAAGAGCGCGGATTTTTTCCTGATTTTCTTCTAAATAAGTAATATCAGGAATAATTAAATCAATGCCTAATAAGCTCTCATCAGGAAACTTACCGCCACAGTCAATGATGAAGATATCATCTGCATATTGGACTACATACATATTTTTACCGATTTCATTGATGCCACCCAAAGCAAAAATCGATAATGTATTTTCATTGGCTCCCAATTTCTATCCACCCCACTCGAATTAAATAATGTCAGTATTCCCTATTTAAGGAAAAGTACGCATCCCACCTTTATTTAAGGCAAAAGAAAAAGCATGACTATAGCAATGTGTCATACTTTTGTCTGGAACCGAGTATTCTTCTAATTTCTACAATTGATGATTCTTCGATCACCACATAAAAGACCAAATAGGTTTCGATTACAAGATAACGATAATTCATTCTGGCAATATTGGAGTCTTTTGGAACAGTACCCATATAAGGAAAATTGGCCAAGTGACTAATAACTTCATCAAACTGATCAAGAATTTTAACAGCCATGTGAGGATCATCGGCTAAAATATACTCAAATACCTTTTTTAAGTCTTCCTCCGCAATAGGAATGTACTGGATTTCAAAAACTTTATTCATTCAGCTTCTCCCTGAGTTCAGACATCAAGGATTTGTGGGACTTTCTCATTGATGTTGAATTGCTTTGTGCTTCAGCTTCAAGAAGTTTTTTATAAAATTCAAGTTGAGCTAGTTGTTGTTCATATAGTGCCATGCTCATAACAACTAAATCACCTTGTCCGTTCTTAGTAATAAAAACAGGCTCTGCATTTTTATGGCAAGC
>DATFAH010000384.1:0-2137 GCA_035254805.1 Caryophanales bacterium
TTTACATAACTACATGCCTTGGTCAGAAAATATCCAAGCTACATGTGCAAAATAGCCAACTATCTGAAAAAATTCTCAGATTGTTGGCTATTCGTCGTGCGTACCGTAATGGTGCGCTATTTTTTTATATTTCGGGCTTACTTTTTATCAAGGGCTTTCAGTAAAAGCAATTGAAAACCAAGCTGATTTGACCCAGAAATTAAATTTATTGATCAAAAATGAACCAGACTTAAATGGTGCTTTGGTGGGGATTAGTATCCGATCCGCATCAAATGGAATGCTTTTATATGATCATTTTGGAGATATCCGCCTTCGTCCAGCCTCAAATATGAAACTGTTAACCTCTGCAGTTGCCCTTTCTGTATTAGGAGAAAAGCATCGTTTTCAAACGGATTTATATACGGATGGTGTAATCGAACAAAATACTTTAAAAGGGGATCTTTTTTTAAAAGGCAAAGGGGATCCGACCCTTTTGAAAAGTGATTTAAAGCAGATGGCAAAGGAACTTCAGAAATCCGGTATCAAAAAAATTGATGGAAATCTTGTTGGAGATCCTACATGGTTTGATGATACTCCCTACCCGATAGATATGCCTTGGAGTGATGAAACTTATTATTATGGTGCCCCAATTTCCGCTCTCACGATGTCACCAAACAAGGATTATGATGCAGGTTCTTTTATAGTAGATGTAACACCCCACAAAAAAATAGGTGAAAAGGCAAAGATCAAAATAACCCCTTCATACAAAAAAATGAAAATAATAAACCAAACCAAAATAGTTCCTAAAAATGAAAAAAAGAAAGTAGAGATCGAGCGGAGACATGCAAAAAATATAGTTTTTGTAAAAGGGACGATCCCAATAAACACTAAAAAAACGAGAGAAACGATTGCTGTATGGGATCCAAACTTGTATGCTCTCGATCAGTTTAAACAAGTATTACGAGCACAAGGAATTAGACTAGAGGGAAATGTAAAAAAAGGAGTCGTACCGAAGCATTCAAAACTTTTAATGGATCATGATTCCATTCCGCTATCTGATCTTCTCATTCCATTTATGAAATTAAGTAATAATGGTCATGCTGAAACATTAATTAAGGAGATGGGCAAGGTTCAGAATGGGGAGGGAAGTTGGAAGAAAGGACTTCAAGTTATGCGCGCTGAACTTCCTAAGTTTGGTGTGAATCCAGACACAATGATATTAAGAGATGGCTCTGGAATCTCCCATGTTGATTGCATTCCGGCAAATCAACTATCCTATCTTCTTTATTCAATACAAAAAGAAAAATGGTTCCCAAGTTATCTCCAGTCGTTACCGGTTTCTGGTATGAACGAAAGGATGGTTGGCGGGTCATTAAGAAATCGCCTGAAATCTCCCATTGTAAAAGGGAAAGTGAGGGCAAAGACTGGGACCCTAACATCCGTAAGCAGTCTATCAGGATATGTAGAAACAAAAAGCGGACAAACTTTGATTTTCTCTATTTTATTAAATAACATGCTGGATGAAGAGAAAGGAAAGAAAATTGAGGATAAAATTGTTCTCTTACTAGCAAATCAATAATCGAAAGAAAAAATCTTAGTCAATGACTAAGCTCAGATTTTCGAGAAAGGGATATTTTTTTCTCGGCAATCTTTTTTAGTTGATTAAAAAAACATAAAAATAAGTTTTGGTGCTTGTTGATTTGCGCTTCAGGCGCTTCGCTTTCCGGGGGGCAGAAAGCCTGAGCCTCCTCGTCGCAAGCTCCTGCGGGGTCTCGCCTGGAACGCTGATCCCCCAGGAGTCTTCGCGCCTTCCGCTCCAATCAACTTAACCTAGATTTGCTCCCCCGAAACCGATAATAGCGAAGCCCATGCAACTATTCCTGAGTCTACGAACCTTTCGTACGATTTTTTCTTTTCTAAAGGCTCTTTTTCCGAAAATAGCCTTTCTAAATCAATAAAACAATGCCCTGAATTAGACATTCTGTTTAATCTAACTTTTCCTTATGTTCTACTCAAACATGTCTGACGAAAAGACAGTAAATGTTGTAAGTGTATTAACTGATTTACTATTTTCTAAGGTAATTTATATATTAATTTATTTGATTAAAACATTGAATATCAACAAATAAAACATACCAGTTAATGTTTGTTGCTTTTT
>DATFAH010000385.1:0-2090 GCA_035254805.1 Caryophanales bacterium
TGAAATTGCCAGACAGCTTCGCCTTCGTGATATTGGTGGAATGGTTTTAATCGATTTTATTGATATGAAACATGATAAAGACCGGTTAGCGATTATGGAAGCGATGGAAAAAGAATGTAAAAAAGATGAAAAAAGAACGAAATTAATTGGGTTTACTCCTTTAGGTATCCTGCAATTAACGAGAAAAAAAACAAAAATTACTTTATCAGAAGCCTTGCAAATCAAATGTCCGGAATGTGCTGGGACAGGAAAAGTGGAAAGTGCGGAGACAGTGGCATTTCGGCTTGAGAGAGAATTGTTTGAGCATCGCCATTCTGATTATGAAGCAGTATTAATTGAAACCACTAACGAAGTTAAAGAGGTATTCGAAGGTCCAAACAAAGCATATCAAAACCATTTTGAAGAATTAACAAATTTAAAGTTGTATTTCATCATCCAGCCAAAGGCAGTACCATACTATCATGTAGTCCAATTAGGTACGGAAAATGAGATTTTAAAAAAGAACGCATTCTATTGACACTAATGTTGGCAATATGATAGTATTTTAATGTTATTGTTTGTAGCACCCGTGCTACAACCGCACAGAGCAGGTAGTAAGCTTTTGCACATGCAAAACGCCTGTAAATGGCGAGTCTGAGTTTATAAGGAGGTGCAGTTCATGTACGCAATTATCGAAACTGGCGGTAAGCAAATCAAAGTAGAAGAAGGTCAAGCGATCTACATCGAAAAGCTTAACGCAGAAGCAGGCGAAACAGTTACTTTTGATAAGGTTCTTTTCGTAGGCGGTGAAAATGTAAAAGTAGGAAGCCCATTAGTTGATGGCGCTACTGTTACAGGTACTGTTGAAAAACAAGGCCGCGGTAAGAAAATCATCGTTTTCAAATACAAAGCGAAGAAAAACAACCGTAAAAAGCAAGGTCATCGTCAGCCATATACAAAAGTAGTTATCGGAAAAATCAACGCATAAGGTGTTGTAGTTCGATGATACGAATGACGATTAGTCGCACGAAAACCGGAAATATCGATTCGTTTATAATGGATGGACATGCTAGCTTTGCCAATCGAGGCGAAGATATCGTATGTGCAGGCGTATCAGCAGTGTCATTTGGTGCTGTAAATTCAATCATTAAATTAACTGGGGTAAAACCTGTCATAGATATGAAAGATAGCGGATTTCTTAGCTGTACGATTCCGGATAACCTACCGGATGAAATAAAAGAGAAAGTTCAGCTGCTTCTAGAGGGTATGGTTGTTTCATTACAAACGATTGAACAGGATTATGGTAGTCACATAAAAATTACCTTCAAAAAGTAGGAGGTGGAATAAATGTTAAGATTAGATCTTCAGTTTTTCGCTTCTAAAAAAGGAGTAGGTTCTACAAGGAACGGACGTGACTCTATCGCTAAGCGTCTTGGCGCTAAGCGTGCAGATGGCCAATTCGTAACTGGTGGTTCTATCCTTTACCGTCAACGCGGTACAAAGATCTACCCAGGTGAAAACGTAGGCCGTGGTGGAGATGATACACTTTTTGCAAAAGTTGACGGCGTTGTGAAATTCGAACGCATGGGTCGTGACCGTAAAAAAGTGAGCGTTTATCCAGTAGCTCAGGAAGCTTAAGCTATGAATAAGAAACTCTAACCTGATCGGTTAGAGTTTCTTTTTTACTAATTCATTTCTTTCTCCGAATTGCTTCTATTTAATCCTCAGGTGAACTAATTCAGATAAATTTGCTTACTCTAGCTTACTTTTTTGTTATACTATCAGCAAATAGTTTATTATGCAGTATGCTAGGAGTGTAGTTATGGAAAAAGAATGGGATATTATAGAAGTGTTAAGACACACCCGGCATGATTGGCTAAATAGGCTTCAATTAATAAAGGGTAATTTGGATTTAAATCGGCTTGATCGGGCAAAATCCATTATTGATGAAATCATTATTGAGTCACAACAAGAGTCAAAGCTTTCAAATATACATATGCCTTTGTTTGCATCATTACTACTTAGATCGAACTGGGAAAATCATCGGTTTCAGCTTGAATATGAAATACTAAGTGAAACAAATTCGCTTAAAATAAATGAGTTGTTTTTAA
>DATFAH010000386.1:0-7617 GCA_035254805.1 Caryophanales bacterium
ACTCTCCTTATTATACCATAACAAAATACTAGAACGTGGACAAACCCTCTGTATTATATAAAGAAATTTTCGTTCCGGGAGCGTACCTTTCATCTAAAAAATGCTTGGGATCGCTGCTTATTATTCGTAATACCTCTACTGATTCATGATCAACTTGCTGAACGATTAGGGGGACACCTTGATACATAATAATACGCTGTTTTTTATAATCTTCAGTATCGTATGGAAAAATAAGTTCTTGAGGCATCATCGTATACAAAATCATTGGATCAGCCCTTTATCCTGTTCTTTTTTCAAATTGATCAACTCGTTTAATTTTTTCATTGCAACACCAATTCCACCTACTTCATCTATCAGACCATATTTAACCGCATCTGTCCCAACTACATTTGTCCCAATATCCCTTGTTAAATTACCTTTTGCAAACATTAACTCTTTAAACATTTCTTCTTCAATATTGGAATGCTTTGTCACGAATTTAATGACCCTCTCCTGCATTTTGTCTAAGTATTCAAATGTTTGTGGAACACCAATAACAAGACCTGTTAGCCGAATTGGATGGATGGTCATTGTTGCTGTTTCTGCAATAAATGAGTAATTTGTTGAAACAGCAATTGGTACTCCAATGGAATGACCTCCCCCAAGTACAATGGATACGGTTGGTTTAGATAGTGTTGCGAGCATTTCTGAAATAGCAAGCCCTGCCTCTACATCTCCACCTACTGTATTAAGGATAATTAAAACCCCTTCAATTTTTGGGTTTTGTTCAATAGCCACAAGCTGCGGAATAAGGTGTTCATATTTCGTTGTTTTATTTTGCGGAGGAAGTGCCAGATGTCCTTCAATTTGACCAACGATTGTTAAGCAGTGGATTGTTGAATCAGGTGAAAGTTGTGGCACATTTGTTTGTCCAAGCTGTTGGATTTTTTCCATTAATGCTGATGGTGGCTTATCATCTTTTACTGGATTATGTTCATCATGGTTTTCATTAAAACCCATTTTCATCCAATTATTCTCCCTTCAGTACTGATGATGTTAGTATTCTCCAGTAAGTAACCATTTCATCCATAATAAAAAGGCATGGAGCAACCATGCCTTTTTATAAATGAACTTTTTAAACTTCCATAATGATTGGTAGGATCATTGGACGTCTTTTTGTTTTTTCAAACAAGAATCGGTTTAAACCGTCCCTTACGTCTTGTTTTAAGCTTGACCAATCAAATGAATCCTTAGCCGTATTTTTCTCAACAATTTCTCGAACTAATGTGTTTGAGTCTTCCATTAATTTTTCAGACTCACGAACATATACAAATCCTCTGGAAATAATTTCAGGACCAGAAATGATTTTCTTTTCATGTTTGGTTAAGGTAACTACAACAATTAAAATACCATCTTGTGATAAAAGTTTACGGTCACGTAATACGATGTTGCCGACATCTCCAACACCAATTCCGTCAATTAAAATATTTCCTGAAGGAATTTTTCCACTAACGCTTATTTTCCCATCTTTAACTTCAAACAATTCACCACGATCGATAATTTGGATCTGTTCTGATAACAAACCACATTCTTTCGCTACATTGGCATGGGCCTTTAACATCCGATATTCGCCATGAACAGGCATAAAAAATTTCGGCTTCATTAAATTAATCATTAATTTTAGTTCCTCTTGATAGCCATGGCTAGAGGAATGGATTGTGCGGCTATTGGAAGCAACATTTGCCCCAGCTCTAAAAAGCATATCCGCTGTTTTGGATAGCAATAATTCTCTACCTCTTAATTGTGAGGAAGTTGTAATGAGAACGGTATCACTAGCCTTGATATTAATTTGTTTATGCATTTGTTTAGCCATTTTCTGTAAGGCTTCAATCGGTTCTCCCTGGCTTCCAGTCATTAATACAACGATTTCACGATCTTTAAATTTATTGATTACGGTTATTGGAATAATTAAATCTTCTTCAACCGCAAGATAGCCTAAATCAAGAGCAATATGATAAATACGCTCAAGGCTTTTGCCAACAACTGCCACTTTTCTTCCATTTTCTTGGGCTGCATCGAAAACATGCTGGATTCGATTGATATCAGATGCAACGCATGCTGCAATGACTCTGCCTGGTGCATTATAAAATGCATTAGACATTTCCCGAGCTACAACAGACTCAGAGGTAGTATACCCAGGTCTTTCTGCCTCTGTGCTATCAGAAAGCAAACATAAGACTCCTTTGTCCCCTATGCTAGCCATTTTTCCAATTTCTGGTTTATATAAATCGGATGCAGCCTGATCAAATTTAAAATCACCAGTATAAACGATCGTACCTTCAGAAGTGTGTAAGCAAACTCCTACGGAATCTGGGATATTATGGTTTGTCCTAAAAAAGCTGATTTCGACTGATTCAAAGTCAATAACTGAGCTTGAGTTTATTTCGATAAAATTTGTAGAGCCAGTGTATTCTTGTTCTTTTAATAATGTGCTTGCAAGCGCTAGTGTTAGGCGGGTTCCATATACAGGTATTTCCATTTGACGTAAAACATAAGAAAGGGCGCCAATATGGTCCTCATGACCATGTGTAAGAAAAATAGCTTTCACTCTTTCTTTATTCTCAACCAAATAGGAAATGTCTGGAATAACAATATCAATTCCGAGCATTTCATTTTCGGGAAACATTAACCCAGCATCGATAACAAAAATGTCCTTGTCCACTTCAACAAGATACATATTTTTTCCGATTTCCCCAACACCACCTAAAGCTGCCAGCTTGATGGATTGATTCTGTTTCTTTCTCAATTTCTGTAAAACCTCCTATGTTGATGTTAGGCCGACCATTGATCAGTTAAGATTATTATACTTGATATATGAAATTCATTACAACCAAATAAAAAGCCAATCGACATGATTCGATTGGCTTTGTTTGTTTTTTAATCAATTTTTAATAAATCACTTAACGTCTTACGCTCTTGATCTGTTAATGGCACTAAAGGCAATCTAACGGAACCAACATCAAATCCCTTAAGCTGTAAAGCTGTTTTGACAGGTACTGGGTTTGGTGCTGTAAATAAGCCTTGCATGATCGGTAAAAGCTCCAGATGCAATTTCGCTGCTTTTTCATTTTCACCATTCAAATAGCTATGAACCATTTCTTGCATCTCATTCCCAATTACATGTGAAGCAACAGAGATAATCCCTGTTCCACCGATTGATAGGAGTGGAATGGTCAATGAATCGTCACCGCTGTATACTTCAAAATCAAAATCCGTATTGGCAATGATCTTTGCCATAGCGTTTAAGTCACCACTTGCTTCTTTAACAGCCACAATATTTGGTATTTTAGAGAGTCGAATAATCGTATCTGGTAAAACATTTACAACAGATCTTCCAGGAATATTGTAAAGCAATACAGGAAGGGTTGTGCCCTCAGCCACCGTCTTAAAATGCTGGTAAAGGCCTTCTTGATTTGGTTTATTATAATATGGGGCAACAAGCATTACTGCATCTGCACCAAGTTCTTCTGCTTTTTTTGTTAATTCAACAGAGGCGTAAGTATTATTACTTCCAGTTCCAGCAATTACCGGTACTCTTTTGTTAGCAACCTTTATGACATGTGCCAATAAAGTCAGTTTTTCTTCTGTAGATAAGGTTGGTGATTCACCAGTGGTTCCTGCCACGACAATTGAGTCAGTTCCATTCTCTATTAAGTAATTAACCAGCTTCGTTGTCTTATCAAGGTCCATTTTCCCTTTTTCATCAAATGGAGTTACCATTGCGGTTGCTACCCGTCCAAAATAAGCCATATTTAATACTCCTTTTCGTTTACTTCACAGTCAAAAATTTCATTGGAGATCACTTTGATGATATTCAAGTGAATCAACCTCTAAGTTGAAGGCATCATGTAGTGCATTTACAGATTTAGCAAGATCTTCCTGTTTCACCAGAACCCAAATTGTTGTATGGCTATCAGCAGATTGTAAAATTCGAATTCCTTGTTCAGATAGAGCCGTAACAATTTTAGATGCGACGCCTGGAACACCCGCTATACTTGCCCCAACAACTGAAACTTTTGCACAATTTCTTGCCACGACTGGTTCATGGCCAAGATTGTTTAATACCTCAATAGCTTTCTCTGACATTTCATTTGTAACCGTATAAACTACACCACTTGGCGAAATATTGATAAAATCAACACTGATTTTTTCATTTGCCATCGCTTTAAAAACTTCTGCCTGTAAATTATATTCATCTTTTTTAGCAAAAACTTTAATTTGCGTAACATTTGAAACATGAGCAATCCCAGTAACGGTCCGCTCATTTATATCACTGCCACGGTTTTGCTTATTTAAGCTTGTCACAAGGGTTCCAAGATTATCCGAATAGGTGGATCGAATTCGAATCGGAACTTTTGCTTGCATGGCAATTTCAACTGCCCGTGGGTGGATAACCTTTGCTCCCTGGTAAGCCATATTGCACACTTCTGTGTACGTGACAACGGAAAGTGGCCTAGCATTTTCGGCAATTCTGGGGTCAGCTGTCATAATTCCCTCAACATCGGTAAAGATATCAATCCACTCTGCATTTAAAGCAGCCCCTAAAGCAGCGGCAGATGTATCACTGCCTCCACGCCCGATCGTCGTGACATCACCATTTTTAGCGGCACCTTGGAATCCGGCAACAACGACTACATTTACTTTTTCTAATTCCTTTAAAAGTCTATCACATTTCATTTCGATAATTTTAGCATTGGTATGATCATTATTCGTTTTAAAGCCTGCTTGTGCACCAGTTAAAGCTGTTGCACTGATGCCATTTTCTAAAAGCATGTTCGTAAAAACGATACTTGAAATAATTTCCCCGCAAGCAAGCATTGAATCATGTTCGCGTCGAGAAATTCCGCTTAAATTCCCGCCAATTAATGAAAGGAGAGTATCTGTGGCATATGGATCTCCTTTTCTTCCCATTGCCGAAACAACTACAACTACTTTATATCCCTCAGATAAAGCCTTTTCAATGTGATGTTTGGCATGTTTTCTGCTATTTTCATCTCTGACAGAAGTTCCACCAAATTTTTGGACAATAATTTTCATAAGTCCTCAAAACCTGCCTTTATGACTATTCGCTGATCTTCACTAACCCTAATCGAATTAAGCTCTCAGCAATCTGTACTGAGTTCCACGCAGCACCTTTTAATAAATTATCGGAAACAACCCACATATGGAAGCCATTATCCTGATCTAAATCTTTACGGATACGTCCAACAAAGACATCATTCAAGCCAACACAGCCCGCTGGCATTGGGTATAGTTGATTTTCTGGATCATCTTGCAGAACCACACCTGGTGCAACATTTAGTAAGGCTTTCAAATCGCTCGCACTGACTCCATCTTTTTCGATTTCAAAATAAACAGATTCTGAGTGCCCAACAGCAACAGGCAAACGAACACAAGTAGCTGCTACTTTTAGCTCAGGCAAATGCATAATTTTCTTTGTTTCATTGATCATTTTCATTTCTTCATAAGTAAATCCGTTTTCTTGGAACTTATCAATTTGCGGAATTGCATTGAAGGCTATTTGGTAATGTTTTTTGTCACTTCGTACCGGTAAAATTTCTGGTGTATATTCTTCGCCGTTAATGATCGATTTTGTTTGTTCCATTAGTTCTTCGATAGCAACAGCACCAGCACCTGAAACGGCTTGATAGGTTGAAACTAGCACTTTCTTTAAACCATAATTTTGACGAACTGGTTCAAGCGCTACAACCATTTGAATGGTCGAACAGTTTGGATTTGCAATAATTCCATTATGTGTGAAGAGATCTTTTTCATTTACTTCGGGCACAACTAATGGAATATTAGGATCCATTCTAAAGGCACTAGTATTGTCCACGACAATTGCTCCACGCTTAACAGCTTCTGGAGCAAGTTCTTTCGATACACTTCCGCCTGCACTGAATAGGGCGATATCTACACCTTCAAAGCTTTCAGGTTTAGCTTCTTCGACTATATATTCTTTACCATCTACTGTTACTTTTTTTCCTGCAGACCGGGCTGAAGATAGTAATGTTAATTTCTTGTAAGGGAAGCTCCGGTTTACTAAAGTTTGGATCATTTGTTGTCCAACTGCACCTGTTGCTCCAACAACAGCAACGTGTAGTCCATTTTGTTGACTCATTTTTTTACTACCCCTTCCGTTCTTTCTAGGTTTTTTATATTGATTAGGCCATCTCAATTATGAAGGAAATGGATTCTATTAAAATAATAGATTTTTTTCATTTCCAATGGCAAAGTTTTAACCCGCCTTCATCGGTGGGGAAATAAATCCCACTGATGAGCAAGTGATAATTCATTTTACCATATTCCCTTAGGAGAGATAACCCTTTAACAGTTGAAAGGGATGAAATTTAGTTGCCATCAAGAAATCTTTCTACAATTACCGGCTGGAGCTGTATTCCGTTTATCGCATTCTCGATTGTTTCAGACAACATCGCCATTCTTGCTACCATCGAATTTGGTTTTTTAAGCGGATCATCTTGACCAAATGGAATAAAGAATATATGCTTTGACACCATTAATTTCATTAAATTCACGCCATTTAAGCCTAAAGCATCGTTTGTCGAAATCCCTAGAATAATTGGTTTGCCATTCCTTAGCGTTGCTTTAGCTGCCATTAGAACTGGAGAATCTGTGATCGCATTTGCGAATTTGCTCATCGAGTTTCCTGTTAGCGGAGCAATGACCATACAATCAAGTTGTATTTTAGGACCAAATGGTTCTGCATCAACAATGGAGTCAACTACTTTTTTTCCAGTTAACTCTTCTATTCTTTGAATCCAGTCTTCCGCGTTACCAAAACGTGTATCAGTATTTTTTACAGTTTGGGTTATAACAGGGATAACCTCTGCACCAGCTTGAATAAGTTTTTCTATTTCTGGATACACCGCTTGAAAGGTACAATGAGAACCAGTTAACCCAAAACCTATTTTCCTGCCTTTTAAACTCATTCTACTTTCCCCTTTCGCTTTATCAGATCGTCTTCTATTAGTTGAGCCAGAACATCAGCTAATATTTGGCCTGCTGTTTTTGGTGCGACAATTCCTGGTAAACTTGGGGCAAGTAATGCTTTAATTCCACGCTTTTCAGCATATCGGAAATCGGTCCCCCCAGGTTTTGAGGCAATATCAATGATGAGTGTATGGGCTGGCATTTTTGAAATCACGGAGGCGCTCACGATTTGCAGTGGAATTGTGTTAATTAAAATATCCGTATCCTTCACTTCATTTTCTAGAGTATTTAGATGAAAAGGAGTCACACCCATTTCAGTAATTCTGGCAAGATGTTCTGTCCTTCTAGCTCCAACCTTTACTTTTGCACCAAGTGAATGGAATGTTCTTGCCAAACTCATTCCACACCTGCCTAAACCAAGAATGGCAACATTTGAACTATGAATTGTAAAATCAGTATGCTGAATGGCCATCATTAAGGTTCCTTCAACTGTCGGGATGGAATTATAAATAGCTACATCATCTCTTGAAAAAAGCAACACAAGATTTTTTTTCGTATTTTCGGTTATTTCATTTAAATAAGGATTGCTAATACCCGAAAAAATGGTGCAGTGATCAGGTGTTTTCG
>DATFAH010000387.1:0-4036 GCA_035254805.1 Caryophanales bacterium
AGTGGGTAGTTCTGGAGAATTATATTATTTATTAACATTCTCATCACGCCTATATAAAAGAGACAAACAAAAATAAAAGGGCTTCCAAAAAGTCAGTTTTCATTGACTTTCTGGACGGTCCCTTTTAGATAAAAAAGTGTAGAAACGATTTGTTAAATTCTATCCAAGTAACGATCGATACTGAATCCCTCTTTAATTACCGCTACTTTAGTTCAAATAAAAATCATCGAAATGGCATGCTAAAAAGCATGCTATTTCTTTCAGTGATATCTACGATGAATACTCAACATTTAGAAAGTTTAAATGACAGTGTTGAACAATAACAGGTGTTAGAGTAAGGGAAACCGTACCAGATCATATATTAAGGAGAGCAGACGAAATTAAATTGATTGATATTTCTCCTAAAGCATTGCGTGATCAGATGAAGGAAGGCCGGATTTATGCTTCGGTAAAAGTAGAGCAAGCATTAAATCATTTCTTTAAAAATGACAACTTAATTGCCTTACGAGAATTAGTTAAGACTGGGGGCCTACCTACTTATTCCATATTAGCAAATCTCTCCAATTTTTGATTTTCGCCAATTACCACGAGTATATCACCTTTTTCAATAATTTTATCAGGGGATGGAGATATACTAATTTCATCACTATGTCGTATCGCTATAACTGTCAGACTAAATTTAGCCCTAAGATCAAGCTCCCTTAAGGATTGTCCAGTCATTTTTTTAGGTATCTTCACTTCCTCCACACTATAATCCTTAGATAACTCAATGACGTTCAATACGTTAGGAGACAAAAGCTTTTGGGCAACCCGTATTCCCATGTCTCTTTCTGGGAATACAACCCAGTCTGCACCAACTTTTTTTAATACTTGTCCATGCAATTTGCTCAATGCCTTAGCGATCACTTTTTTCACACCTAATTCTTTTAGGAGTAAGACGGTTAGGATGCTAGACTGAATATCATTGCCAATTGCCACAATCACTGTTTCTATATTCCGAATGCCAACAGATTTCAATGCCTCCTCATCTGTTGAATCTGCAATGACAGAATGAGTTACAAACGAATGTGCTTCTTCTACTCTTTCTTCATTCATATCCACTCCAAGCACTTCCTGACCAGAGTGAAATAACTTAGTGGCAATACTTAACCCGAATCTTCCTAAACCGATTACTGCATATTGATTAACCATTTATTTAAAACCTCCTTGTTGTAAAAACTATCCAATCATGATTTTTCCCTTTGGATAGCGGAAAGCATCTGGTTTTCTACGCATCGTTACTGCAAAGGCAATCGTCAATGGACCAACCCTTCCAGCAAACATGGTAAAAATGATTAAGCACCTGCCAATAGGGGATAATTCTGGAGTCAATCCCATCGAAAGTCCAACGGTACCAAATGCAGATGTCGCTTCAAATAAAATCATAAGAAAATCTTTCCCATGCTCGGTTATCGTTAATAGTATGGTAATAAACATAACTAAAAATAAACCGCTGACCGTTACAGTTAGAGCTTTATAAATCGTTTCATAAACAATCCGCTGGCGATAAAAAATAACATCTTCTTTTCCTCGTATTTGTGCCCATACGGCACCGAGTAAAGTAGTAAAGGTAGTCGTTTTAATACCGCCTCCAGTTGATCCGGGTGATGCTCCAATGAACATAAGAATAATAGTCAATAATAGCGTTGATTGGGTTAGATCCGGAATATTTAGTGTATTCGAACCTGCTGTTCTAGGAGTTACTGACTGAAATAGAGACGCGAGAATTTTTCCAGAAAAAGATAATGGTTGTAACGTTTTTTCATTGGAATACTCCAATAAAAAAATGGCAATGGTTCCACCTACCACCAAAATCGAGCTAGCCATCAAAACAATTTTTGTATGTAAAGATAATCGTTTGGCTTGTCTAAACTCAAATAGTTCATTCATGACAATAAATCCTAGCCCACCTAAGGTGATTAATGTACAAACCGTTAAAGTGACCGTTGGATCGTCGACATAACCGGTTAAGCTGCGAAATTCCCCCATTAAATCGAAGCCAGCATTATTAAAATTGGAAATGGAATGAAAAATTCCGTAATATATTGCTTTGCCAAGGGGCATATCGAAAGAGAACCGAGTGGCTAATAATACAGCTCCTACAAATTCAATCACGGCAGTGAAAATTAAAATGCGCTTAGCTAACCTGACGATCCCTTCCAATGATAGGTTGTTTAAAGATTCTTGAAGTAAAATCCTTTCTTTCAAAGAAATTCTTTTTCCTAACAGAAACGCAAATAAGGTAGCAACTGTCATAAATCCAAGCCCGCCAACTTGAATCAGAAACAAAATAACTAATTGTCCAAACATTGTAAACGTAGTTCCTGTATCCACGACAACGAGTCCTGTTACACACGTTGCTGACGTGGCTGTAAACAGGGCATTCAAAAATGAAAGCCCATTTCCATCTACCGTTGAAATCGGCAATGTCAACAATAGAGCTCCTATAAGAATGATGGCAGCAAATCCTAAAACAATAATTTTAGGAGGGTCTAAGTAAAATTTTTTTCCCAACGTTTTTTCCTCCTAGTAAGAAATGATATTTTCAATTACATCAAATACCTGATATAAACATAAATCGTAGAAATAATGATTGACACAATCATGAGAGGAAATCCGATAACTAAAAATTTTACGAATGAAATATGATGTCCTTCCTTAGCGGCTAATCCAGCGACAACTAGATTTGCACTGGCACCAACTAATGTACCATTTCCACCTAAACAAGCACCAAGGGAGAGACTCCACCAAAGAGGATCTAAATTTGAAATTCCTAAGTTCCCCATTTCCTGGATTAGCGGAATCATCGTTGCTACAAATGGAATATTGTCCACAAATGCTGAAATGATCGCACTCATCCATAAAACAAGAAAGGTTGTTGCTTTTAATTCTCCTCCAGTCCATGACATTGCTTTCTTGGCCAGAGCCTCGATTAGTCCTGTTTCAACTAAACCGCCAACAATAACAAATAACCCGATAAAAAAGAACAAGGTTGTCCATTCAACCTTTTCTAAAGCAGTATGTAAAAATTTTTCCCCAGTTAATAAGAGTAAAATAAATGCACCAATTAAGGCTATGGTTGCTGTTTCGATATGGATAAATTGATGGGCAAAAAAACCGCCGATTGTAATGATGATGACAAATAGACATTTATCTAATAAATTTCTATTCCTTATTTCTTGTTTTGAATTTTTACTTAAAAGTCGTTTTTTTAATTCAGGTGTTGACTTTAACTGTTTTTTGTAAATAAGAGCGAGAAGGAAGATTGTTACAATCAAAATAATAAAAATGACAAAAGTTAAATTATTAATAAAAGACATAAATGTTAATTCCTTTACCGCACTGCCAATCATGATATTAGGAGGATCCCCAATCATAGTAGCTGTCCCGCCAATATTTGAGGCGAAAATCTCTGAAAGCAGGTATGGAATAGGAGGAACTTTTAATTGATTTGTGATGCTTAATGTTACCGGTACGACAAGAAGAACGGTTGTTACATTATCAAGAAAAGCGGACGCAAGAGCTGTAAACAGGCTTAATGCGATAAGAATTTTGATTGGCTCGCCTTTCACTTTTTGTGCTGACCAGACGGCTATAAATTCAAAGACACCAGTCTCAGAAGTGATACTGACGATAATCATCATGCCGACTAATAATCCTATTGTATTAAAATCAATGTGGTGAATCGCTTCCTTCTGCTCAAGAATTCCGAAAGCAACCATTAATAAACCACCGAACATAGCGATAATAGTCCGATGAATTTTTTCTGAAATAATGACTGCATAGGTGATAAGAAAAATACTAAGGGCAAGAGCCGCCTCAGAACCCATAAAAAAGCCTCCTGTATGTTGTTTCTATTTCTAATTTGAAACCCCGAATTCACTTTTTATTTGCATCCATCTAGTCAATTCTTCTTTACTCTGGCATTGATTACCATAAGCGTTAACGACATATTTACAAGTAGATTTCCCCATTTTTTCAAAACCCTCTCTATATT
>DATFAH010000388.1:0-8028 GCA_035254805.1 Caryophanales bacterium
ATGCCCGCCCATTTTAATCGAGCTGCTGTCCATCCACCCATATGGGAATCTGTCACAGTTCCGGTTAAAGGAGATTTGGTTACAACACAAAGCCGGCCACTTGAGGTAGAACGAGATCCGGTAATCGGTCCTGTCATGACACACAATAGGTTTTCTTCGGAAAATGGCTCAACTTCAGGGCCATTATCAAAAACATATTTCACCCCAAGACCGCGACCACCGATATACTTTTTTGCCTCTTCCTCATTAATCGCTCTGTAATCAACCATACCATTTGTTAAATCAACTACTACTTCTTTGTTATTAAAACCACCTAGACTCAATTTTCCAACCTCCTTTTCAATCTTTCAAAAAAGTCTTACAATCTAATTAAATTATATTCGTAACCAATAATCCTCTAATATTTAAAAATTTAACAAATTGTTAATATTTTTCTAATTTAGTATTTTAAAATAAAATGACAAAGAGGGATAATATGGAAAATACAGAGCGTTATTCCAGGCAAATTCTTTTTTCTCCAATAGGTGCAAATGGACAAAAAAAAATAGCAGGGAGCCGCTTAGTCATAGTTGGAATGGGGGCTTTGGGGACGGTAATTGCCAACCATCTTGTCAGATCTGGCATTGGGTACATTAGACTGATTGATAGAGATCTTGTTGAATTATCAAATCTGCAGCGTCAAACCCTTTTTAACGAAGAAGATGCGAGATTAAATCTACCAAAAGCAATTGCTGCAGAGAAAAAATTAAAAAATATCAATTCTACAATTACAATTGAGCCCATTATTGCTGATCTTAATCTTGACAATGCAGAGGATCTGTTAGTGGGATTCGATTGCATCGTGGACGGTACTGACAATTTTATGACACGGTTTTTAATTAATGATGTGGCATTTAAACATGGAATTCCATGGGTTCATGGCGGAGCTGTCAGTTCAAGAGGAATGTTCGCTGTCTTTAAGCCAGGAATAACTCCTTGCTATCGATGTCTTTTCCCACATGTACCATCAGGAAGAGGTGAAACATGTGATACAATCGGTGTTTTATCTCCAATAACTGATATTATTGGTTCTTTTCAAGCTATGGAGGTACTTAAATTAATAGTGGGTAAAGAATCAAATCCAAATCTTGAGCAGTTCGATATTTGGAATGGAGACTACATGCAAATGGATATTACCGAAGGAAAAAATCCAAATTGTCCGACTTGCGTGAACCATCAATTCGATTTTCTTAATCGAGCTTCCAACTTCCAAGTATCCTATACCTCACTTTGTGGCCGTGATACGGTGCAAATTTTGCCACGACACAAACTAAAAGTCGATTTAAAAGGTTTAGCTGAACATTTGAAAGGAAGCGGGAATGTTTCAGCGAACGAATTTTTGCTGCGGTTTTCTCCTGATCAACAAACATCAATGGTTATTTTTAAAGATGGCCGTGTTTTAATCCATGGGACCAATGAGATTGCTAAAGCAAAATCCATTTATTCAAAATATATGGGAAGTTAACATCGATTTTAACTTCCCAACCAATTGGCTAGTTTTCTACTAAATTTATATTGTAATCTTTAAACCAATAATGAATTTGAGCTAGATAGGCAAGTAGTTGAGGGCCTTTCATAAGTTGGCCAAACCATGGTTCTTTGAAAGTGTTCCCACCAGAAGCTACAATATTTTGTAAGGCTTCCTTATTAAAAAATTCATAAAGAACAGAGGATTGATCTCTTAAAATATCTTCTAACAAGCATTGCACAGCCTTCGTATATTGTGGGTGATGTGTTTTCGGATAAGGGCTTTTCTTACGATAGAGAATCTCTTCTAGCAAGAGCCCTCGAAAGGCTTTTCGTAAAATGCCCTTTTCCCTGTTGCCACACATTTTCATTTCCCATGGGATATTCCATACATATTCAACTAGCCGATGATCAGCAAACGGAACTCGAACTTCTAAGCTCGCACCCATACTCATTCTATCTTTTCGATCAAGCAGTGTCGTCATGAACCAAATCATATTTATATAAAATAATTCTCTGCGCCTTGCTTCTTCGACACTCTCTCCATCTATTTTTGGACACTCATCTATCGTTTGACGATATTTCCCCATCACATAATCAGAAATTTGCAACTTTTTCTGCCAGTAATCTGTTAGTAAATTTTGTCGATCATTTACCGACCGCATCCAAGGGAACCCTTGTCGCTCCAAATCTTCTTTTCGATGAAACCATGGGTATCCCCCGAAGATTTCATCCGCGCATTCCCCTGAAAGACTTACAACAAACTGGTTTTTGATTTCCTTACAAAACCAAAGCAGTGAGGAATCAACATCAGCCATTCCAGGACAATCTTTTACATGAAGGGCTTCAATTAAGTCATTAACCAATTGTTGTTGAGAAATCATTTTATGATGATGTGCTGTTTGAAATGTTTCTGAAACAAGCTGTATCCATTTATCATCTGAGTTCGGCTGAAATTCATCCGCTTTAAAATAATGATCATTGCCCTCATAGTCGATTGAATACGTGTGAAGCTGACCCTTCCCTTGCTTCGTAAATTCTTTCGCAGCTATTGCCGTAATAATACTCGAATCTAGCCCGCCTGATAAAAAAGTACATAATGGAACGTCTGAAACCAACTGTCTTGTTACGGCATCCGTGACTAAAAAACGGACCTTCTCTGCTGTTTCTTCTACACTATCTTTATGTTCATCACTTTTTACATTCCAATAGCGCCAAATTTTCAAACCATTTTTTGAAAACGTGAGAGAATGTCCAGGGCGAAGCTCCTTTATTCCCTTAAAAATACCCGTACCAGGTGACCTAGATGGACCTAAGCCGAAAATCTCAGCAAGTCCTTCCCGGTCTAGTTCTGTTCGGATTTCAGGATTTGCTAATATTCCCTTCATTTCTGAAGCGAATAAAATTCCACCTTTAAGTTCCGAAAAAAATAATGGTTTTACACCTAAGCGATCACGGCCAATGAAAAGCTGTTCTTTTTCTGAATCCCAAATAGCAAAGGCAAAAATCCCATTCAGAAAGTTTACACAATCCTCCGCCCATTCTATATAGGCTGATAACAGAACTTCTGTATCAGAATGGCCTTTAAAGGAATATCCTTTAGTGAGGAGGTTTTTTCGAATATCTTCTGTATTATATAACTCTCCGTTATAACAAATTGTGTACATGTTGCCTTTAGCGAATTTTGACATCGGTTGTCTTCCACCTGCAGGATCGACAACAATGAGCCTTTTATGTCCAAAACCAACATTTATATCTGTCCATATATTTGTTTCATCCGGACCTCTTTTGGCCAAGGTGTTTGCCATTTTTTCAATAATGCCCTTTTCCAGCCTTATATCTCTTTTAAAATCAATCCAACCAGATACTCCACACACTTTATTGCCTCCTCTTTCTGACTAATAAAACAGCAGGTAATTGAGAATGTTTCCCAATTATATTATTCAGCTCGATTATAATGGTTAATTGTCCGAAAACATTATCTTAGGGTTATAAATTTATTGGAAATTGTCAACAAAGGTGAGGTAAGCATCATTCACGGAGGGTTATGTGATGAATCAACAGCAGCGTATTAAGCTATATGACAATCAATTGAGAGCCTACACAGAAGGATCGGTTGAACACATTAACAATCAATGGATTTTTTTTGATGATGAAACAGATGAAGCAATTTTATTGGATGATTTCCTTCAACAAGAAATAGAGGTTTTTAGATTGAATCGGTGGAAAAAAGGAACATTAGTGGAATCTGACAAAATTTATTTTGGAAAAGAAGTTTTAACCCTCAGGGACCATGATATCGTTAGGATTCGCAAGCATTTAATTTATTCACTTGAAAGATTATTAGATGGGATGAATGATGATGCCTTTTTTCAATTTGTTACGACTTTAAATTCTTTAAACTTCTCTATTTACGATTGTCTGTATTGCTATAACCATTTATCCTTTTTAACAGATGATCATCGAAAAGACGGCGTAAATTTTATGGTTTTCGATAATCAAGAACAAATTTGCAATGTGCAGCATCATTTTTGTTACTTCGAAAAAGTGAATGACCGGTTTGAATTTACGTTAAATACTGGGAAACGGCTGATCATTGAAAAGTTAATTTCTTAAGAAAAGCGCAAGCGCCTTGGTCATCGACGTACAAACTGGAGGGGCTTCGACTGAGATAAAGGAAACACAATGAGCCGATAGGCGAATTGATGTTGACTTATCGCAGGGAGGAGGCTCGAAGTTTGCTAGTCGATAGGCGCTGGAGCTAGCCAGTTTTCTAAGTTCAAAATTTTATACTTTCTTATCTTTTAAAGAAAACTTGGCTGGCGCTAAGACAAAAGCTGCCACTCCGGCAGCTTTTCATTATTTTTTAAAGGTATCGATAAATTGAATGATGGCGGGCCCAAGTAATACAATAAAAAGGCTTGGAAAAATAAATAAGACTAGCGGAAAAAGCATTTTAATTGGTGCTTTCATAGCTTCTTCCTCAGCTCTTTGTTTACGTTGCTCCCTCACTTCAGCAGATTGTGCCCGCAGGACCTGTACCATGCCAATTCCAAGTTTTTCTGCTTGCAGGATACTGCTAATAAATGTTTTAACTTGATCCACTTCAAGCCTGTTTCTAATTCCACCAAGAGCTTCCCTTCTTGTTTTCCCGAGGCGAATTTCTTCCAGACATCGATGAAATTCACCTGCAATCACCCCTTTCTTCTTGGCAACCAATTTACTAACGGCGGAATCAAAACCAAGACCCGCTTCGAGACTGACGGTTAATAAATCTAATATATCTGGGAGTTCCCTTAGGGCCAACCGATTTCTCACTTTTATTTTCTGTTTTAAATAAAGATGCGGGGTTCCTAACCCAATCAGCATTCCCAAGAAAACAAAGATGACAATTGCAGTGATGCCGCCATGTAAAAGCACTGCATATCCGCCAAAACCAAGCGGAAAAAGAATAAAAAAGCCAAGCTGCCACATGCGAAAATCAATTGCCGTCATTGCCCGTGGATTTCCTGCCAGCTGTAGTTTCTTCTCTATTTTTGCTTCCTTTTCTCCAGGCATCCTCTTTTTAAAACTTCTCTTAAAATCAAAGAAGATTGGCCCTATCAATCTTTTAAATAAAGATTGATGTTCATTTTTATTTTTCAAAATTTTATTAGACTTCTCCCCATTAATGAAAATGGCCAATCGCTTTTGTATTCGATTCTTTCTCTCTAGCCGTAATAACAATAATCCATAAATACAAAAGAAAATAGTTAAAGAAAACGAGAGGTAAATCATTTGCTACACCTCAATCGTTGTCATTTTTTTAATCATTATAAATCCAATGATTCCAGAAAAAGCGCCTGCAATTAACAACATGATTCCAATTGGGTGATGAAAAAGGGTTCCAATATAGGACGGCTGTATCAAGTAAATCACAAAGCCAAGAATAATTGGCAACAGTCCAATTACAATTCCTGATAAACGTCCCTGGGCTGTTAACGTCTGAATTTGCCGCTGAATTTTCGTTCGATCTCGAATGGTTTCAACAATTTTATCAAGAACAGCTGCCAAATTTCCTCCCACCTGTCTTTGGATCAATATCGCTTGAATCATTAGATCTAAATCTTCACTTGGCATCCGTTCCTTCAAATCAGTTAAGGAATCCTCCAAGCTTCTGCCATATTGCATTTCTTTTAATACAAACTCCATTTCATCCTTAATTGGGGGCGCTGCTTCTTCAATGACAGTCTTTAATGCCTGAGGAAAACTAAATCCTGCTCTTAAGGAACCAATGATCGTCGATATCATATCCGGAAGCTCTTCATTAAATTTTGAAATCCTCACACGTTCCTTTTTTTTGACATACCACTTTGGAAACAAAAAGCCAAGGATTCCTCCAATTAAAAAGAAGAACCAATTTCCGGATAGAGCCACCAGAAGTCCCCCTGTAAAAATAGTGAGGATCCATTGAAAGAGAACATATTCCTCCGGTTTTAATGGTAGACCAGATCTGGCAAGTGCAATACCAAGTTTTGTGTTTTTTTCTTTTGTCAAAAAATGCGTCTTAACTTTCTTTTTAGCAAGCTGGATTTGTCCCAACATATTTAATTGCTTCCGATGTACTTCTTTTTCAGAAACAGCCAAATATTTTTTCATCCTTTTTTCCAACCTTTTTTCGTTTAGAAAAATCATTTGAAATACAGCTGTAAAAAGACAAGTAATGGTGAAAAAGCTAAAGAGAAGGATCCAATACATCATGATCCCCACACCTCATTTTCAACAAATACTCCAATTGGGATGTGGATTCCTGAAACTTCAAGTCTTTCATAAAATTTAGGACGAACACCAGTTGGTACTAGTCTGCCAATGACTTTTCCATCAGCATTCACTGCCTCTTGCCTAAACGTAAAAATATCCTGAAGAACGATAATATCGCCTTCTAAACCTTGAACCTCTGTTATACTAGTAATTTTTCTTGTTCCATCCTTTAACCGTGATTGCTGAATGATGACATCAATGGCTCCGGCAATTTGTTCGCGAATTGCTTTCACTGGGAGTTCCACACCTGCTAAAAGGACCATCGTTTCTAACCTTGCGATCATATCTCTTGCACTATTGGAATGCCCAGTTGCAAGGGAACCATCATGCCCCGTATTCATTGCCTGCAGCATATCAAGGGCTTCTGCCCCACGTACTTCACCGATAATGATTCTATCAGGCCTCATCCTTAGTGAGTTTCTGACGAGGTCCCGAATCGTAATAGCCCCTTTACCTTCGATGTTCGGTGGTCTTGATTCAAGGGAAACTACATGATCTTGACCAAGCTGAAGTTCAGCTGCATCCTCAATGGTGACAATCCTTTCGTCATCCGGGATAAAATTTGAGAGTACATTCAATGTTGTCGTTTTTCCAGAGCCTGTTCCCCCGCTGACAAAGAGATTTAATCTTGCTTTGACACATGCTTCAAGAAAGATGGCCATTTCTTCTGAAACCGTTCCGAAGTTAATCAAATCGCTAATTTGGAATGGATCTTTGGAAAACTTTCGTATCGTAATCGTAGGGCCATTTAAAGCAAGCGGCGGAATAATCGCATTAACACGTGAACCATCAGGAAGCCTTGCATCTACCATCGGTGAACTTTCATCAATCCTTCTTCCAAGCGGTGAAACTATTTTCTCAATCACACTCATGACATGTTCATCATCACGAAATTGAATGGAGGTTAACTCCAGCCTTCCATTCCGTTCACAATAAACATGTTTAGGTCCATTTACCATTACTTCAGAAACAGCATCATCAAGTAATAATGGATTAATCGGACCAAAGCCCGTTAAATCGTTAATCAATTCGGTAACGACCTTTTTACGATCAATATGCCCCCGGAACGTTTCATCCTCTTTCATAATTTCGATTGCCATTCCTTCGATTTTTGGGACGATATCCTCGATATGGTCATCCTTTAATTCCTGGAGGATTTTTTTTTGGATCATATTTTTTAATTCCTGATGTTTGTCATTCTTCCAAACCTTTTCTTTAGAACCTTCGTTGATTCTTTTTTCATAAATATTTGCCTTTGTAGAATTTAGCAAAGTTTCACGATTTTGTATCTCTTGTTTTGGTTTTTCTAATGGTTGATTTGTTTTTTCTTGTATCCGATTTAATAAGTTCATATTTTAGGCCCTCCTTTTGCTCGTTTCTTTGAGAACCATTTTGACATGATAGAATGATTGGTTTTGGAATGAACGGCAGAGAGATCTCGATTACTTGTTACTATTTCTGCCATTTTGAAAACTGCTTTTGCTACGTCGGTTTTACTTTGACTGAGTACAAAAGGGACTCCCATATTTAGTGATTGCGAGCATATTTGAAAATCATTAGGGAGATAGATTGGATTTTCTTCACCAAGAATTTTTGCGGCATCCTCTGCTTTTAGGACACTATCCATATTTGCCCTGTTTATAATCACTCTCACTTTTGTCCGAAGGCCTAGTATTTCTAATGTTTCGAGCAAAAGCTTTGTATTTTTCAACGCTGTCATTT
>DATFAH010000389.1:0-2015 GCA_035254805.1 Caryophanales bacterium
AAGTAATTTTCAACGGTTTTGAGTCGTACCGATCAACACCATTTGATCCGACAAAACAGTCGAAGTCCCGGACAAATTAAAATTGTAAACTTCCCGTATGACTACATTTTTACGAAGCCTTGAAAGAAAAAAGTAACCATCATCTGTCATGCGATCAAAGCGAAGAATTATACTTAAGCTAACGGGGTGCGTAAAGTTAAAGAAAAATTAAGTGAATTTAGAACATATTTTATTTATTCCATTAAAGAACGCTTTTCTGTAACAAGATTTAACCTTAATTTTGCAATAGCTTGTTTTTTTGAAAAAAAGTTAGGAACAAAAAGATTTTGTTTGGAAAAGAATAGTTACCAAGGACGGTAGAGAAATTTATCCGTCCTTTTCTTTTACCTAGTCATTTTAAAGGAGCTCCCGGAGCATAGTAGGATGGTGGCACCTTAAGCCATCCTCGTCTTTTCACAAGGTCTTTTAGGGTTGCTCCAAAGGTCATATATTCCTGTAAATATTCAAGCCATAATAAGGTAACATCATTACGTACAGATTGAGTTATTGCATTTGCACAAAAGGAAATTAAAATAACAATTTTAATATTTAGGCTGTTTGCAAGTTCATTATCCGACAACTTGACACCCAAAGGAACATCTCTAGGATTAGACTGTGGCTTGGACTCACTTAAGGGCGGTAATTGAACTCCTTCTGATAACATAAAAGCAATTATTCGTTCTTTCTGTGATTTGAACATCTTAACAACTTCAAAGAAAGCTTTTCTTAATTCGGGATCCGTTGTACTATTTATCCCTGCTTCGGAATGAACTTGTTCATCAGCTAATTCAGAAAGATAGGACCAGCAAGACATGACCTCCCCAACATGCAAGGGTGGTTTGGATTCATTATCAACATATGATTGGATAACCTTATTAATTGCTTGTATGACATCTGGCATACTTTTCACCTCACTTTTCAGTTTTGGGCAAACCTGGAGGATAATACGGCGGTGGAACCTTGAGCCATCCTCGTTTTCGCATCAATGATTTTAAAATTATTAAATAAGTTATGTGTTCTTGCATAAATTCAGCCCACATCAGACTTACATCTGTGCGAAGGGATTGGGAAATAGCTTGTGAACAGTTTGTAATTGCGATTGATATTTTTTTCATAAGGCTGTTTGCAAGCTCGTTATCCGTCAATTTAACACCAAATGGAACACTATTTGGGTCAGAAATTGGTTTCGATTCACTTAGAGGAGGCAATGCAACACCTTCTGAACGCATAAATGCTGAAATCCGTTCTTTCTCTGACCTTAACATGTTAACTGCTTCTTGAAGGGCTTTTCTTAATTCAGGGTCAGTTGTGCTGTTAATCCCTACTTCAGTCTGTACTTGTGTCTCACCGACTAATGCTAAGAATACCCAGCATCCCATAGCTTCGCCAATGTGAAGAGGCATTTTATTATCATTTTTAATATAAGACTTAACTACACTTTTCAAAGCTTGTAAAAGATCAGGCACATACTCCACCGTCCTCACTTTTTTTTAATTTCCCCTAAAAAGTAGTATTAATGCAAAGAAGAGCCATTAATGCAAATTTTGAATCGTGTTGGGGCAAGAGGTTCTACTTTACCAATGGTAAAAGTGCTCAAAAGCAGTAAAAATCGTCGCCAGTTGAATGGGTTTTGAGAAGTGGGCTCATTTACCTGAAGTAGCTAAATTCGATGGAATTAAAAGAGATTTAGTTATTCTTGAAAAAAGATTTTTTAACTTTTTAATATTACATTTCCAACCAATCGGGGCAAGATATATATTTTTACATTTCGCATATTATTTAAGAAGAACATTTCATTGAAAAATATCTAGAGGGAGAAAGTTGAAGGTTGAATTAGTGCGGTACGATCCATGCCTATATGGCAGCGGAATGAAATTTGTCCTAAAAACTCCAAGCAACTAGATGGATTGTTTAGAGTTTTTTTGTCATTACAAATGAAAGCGCATACATATATAGAATAGGGGGGATTGTTGATG
>DATFAH010000390.1:0-5067 GCA_035254805.1 Caryophanales bacterium
CTCCTATTTCAAAATAAAATAAAAAAACCCGTCCCTATAGAAAGGGACGAGTTATCATTAACACGTGGTTCCACCCAAATTTTCGTTTTAAATTGAAACTTAAAACGACTTTGGACAATAACGGTTGTGGCCGTCAGCGATTACTGGTTTCTCTCAGAAACGTTCACAGCTGAAGTTTAAAGGTGGTAAGCAAACTTTTCGTGCTAGGAAGTTTTCAGCCTTAGACTTCCCTCTCTAATGAACCGTAAAAGAATACTATTGTCCTTATCATTACTTTTGCTTAAGATATTTTACTATGTATGCAATTATAATGATTATGTTTTCAAAATGCAAGGTGCTATAAATTAATATTCGTCATTACTAGAGATTTTTCCTTTTACCCCATTTAACCCATTCCATTGTTTCATGGATCTCTTTAAAAGGTATGGATAACCACTCTTTCTTCAAAAATATTTTTTATCGTTCTTATTAGCGGCTCCTCCGGATTTTTTGTATAAAGGTAAATAACCGTTGGTGCGATGGATAGAAGGGGAGCAATGGATGCTGAATCAACATATACGGGATGATTAAAAAGCAGCTTCCGATCAATCATCTTAAATAGGTCACTCCGTTTGATTTCTTCAAAATCTTCATTATAAAAGATCATTTCTTCACCATATATCAAATGTAGAATATTTATTTTTGGGTCCCGATTTTGCAAGAACTCCCGAAGTGTTTGGACAAACATTTGATATTCCTGCTCCATTTTATACTCATCAATCGATAGTTCGGCATAATTTTCTAAAACTTGCAGATAGGAACGCAAACGAAATTTAATAAAGGAATCAAAGGAAAGTGAAATATTCTCCTTGAAAATCTGTTCAATCGCATCCATGATTTTAGGCTCTTCATTTGTCTTTTCTAACAATGCAGCTAAATCTTCTCTTTCCCCTTCAAGGATCGAATAAATAATTTCCATAATTTGTTGTTGTTCTTCAGGATCATCATAAAAATAATATTCTGCTAAAATCCGCCTAAACCAATCATCACGTTTTATCTTAATGATAAATTCATAAAAGGCCTTTTTTACTTTTTTTAAATATTGATCGGATAAACCTTCTTCTAAAATCTGTATGGTATGTCGATCTTCGTTTAGAAGAATCATTTGATTTTCTGGCGTAAAATTTAAAAATCTGAGTAAGTGGTGATAAAATTTTTGTGCGTCATCCTTACTTTGGAAGTTGATTTCTGCCAACCAAATCCCCCCTTTTGACCAATCCCTGTACTAATGTATATGGAGTACTTGACCAAAATAGAAGCAAGGTCAAATGGGGAATAAAAAATAAAAAAGCGTAAGCGCCTTCGGAACAAGCAGAGCTTGTTCCTGCGAAGATTATTCTCTAAGTAGCTTTCCTTAGTGATCAGCCCCGACAAGCGCTGGAGGGCCTTCCGATGAAGTCGTTTTTTGACTTCATCGGAAGGACCGAAGCGACCTCGAGGGGCTAGGTGCTGAAGCTGGAAAAATAAAAAAAACTGCCAAAATCAGCAGTTTTCTTTATTACATACGGCGGTTTGGGCCATCGACAAGCACTGGTTCGCTCAGGTAACGGATTCGCTCCATCATTCTTCGCGCTTTCATCTTCTCTTCCTCACCGCGCTGGCTGTATGTTAAATGATGTTCTAATCCTTGAAAATCAAAATTAGAGGTGAAAAAAGTCGGAAGATTTTCAAGCATCCGAAACTGAAGGATTGGTCCTAAAACTTCATCTCTTGTCCAGCTGGACACAGCCTCTGCCCCAATATCATCAAGCATTAAAATAGGTTCTCGTTTTACCGCTTCAATTTTCTCATTTAGGGTAGAATCTCCGATAGCACCCTTCATTTCTCTTAGCAGCTCTGGGACATAGACGATCATGGAAGAAATTCTCCTTTTGGCTAATTCATTTGCTAACGCCCCCAGAAGATACGACTTTCCAACGCCAAATTTTCCATAAAAATACAATCCTTTTTGCCGTTTTTCTATATCAAAATTCATAACAAATGATATCGCTTTATTTATCGCATCAATTCTGCCGAAATCTTGTTCAAAATCATCAAAAGTTGCATTCAAAATATCCCTTGGTACATAGATACTTTTAATTAAACGTTCATTTTTTCGTCTCTCATCTTCTAAAAGCTTTTTTTGACACGGCTCATATTGAATATCAATTGAGTTTCTTGTTAACACCAACTTTGGCTGATAGCCTTTAATGATATTTACACACCCCTGAACGTCAGGACACTTACTGCAATCCTTACTTTGACTTGTATACTCAAAAAGCTTTGCCATACTTTTGTCGATCATTTCCTGATTAATTTCACCCTGATGCTCCAATAAAAATGCTTTAATATCGAGGTGTTGAAGAATGTCATTTTTCATCTGGGTATATCTTTTTTGAAAATTTTCATTTGAAGCTAACCGCTTTAACGTTTGATTGATTTTTTCCATTCCATTCACCCCCTACCCACGAAGTGCCCTAAGTTTTTCTTCTATTTCCCGTTTCTTCGCTTCTAGTTCACTATTACTCTCTTTAGGTTGATTAGAGTTAGGTTTCTGTGGCTCTTCATCAAACCAGTCTGGAATAAATTCTGTTCGAACTGGTTTTTGTTTTGAAGTCCTACTGCTTTTCTTACCATTACTCCATTCAAGATAAGTACGATGCTCATTTTTTGCTAAATCCATCGCATCTTTCACAGTTTTGATTTGCTTTCTAGTCCAATGACCAGCAATTTTTTCCACATAGCCTTTTGTTAATTTCATATCTGTTCTTAACATCACAAACTGAATTAGCACATTTATGACTCCAGGCAGCAGTTTTTGTTTAAACATTACCTCTTCAATAATTTGAATGTCCGATTTTGAAGGTTCTGCTCCCCCTGAAAGATCTTTTAACACCTGAAGCGGTGAGGTGGTTTCTAAGTAACGAATTAATTTTTCTTCCTTTGTCTTCGGTTGGTCCTGTTGTACTTGATGGAGAGCAGGTTGTATTTGTTCGATCAAGCTTGGCAGCTGGTCTGCGTGGGAAAACTGATACCAATCACGGGCAGATTTTCTTAATTCTTCTACAATGATTTCATTATCCGCATCAATCGCCCCTAAAATAATATTTTTCATTTGAATTGGGTCGATTTGGTATAGAAAAGCAAGGTTGCTAATGGCTTCTTTTACTTTTTTCGTTAACGCTTTTTTGGGAACAAGTGAATCATTTAGCCCAGCAAGTAAAAGATCAAAATCAAATGAATGCGGATCAATTTGAATTTCATTTTGCTCTGTTCTTCCGATAAAAGCATGGTTTGCTTCCACGGTTAAAACGTCCGTTACATCATGATGATATTGCAGACTGCTTTGTGAGATCGATTCATAAACATCACTAAAGGATTTGGTGACCTCTGCAAATTCCTTTTCAGAAGGCCTTTTTTGGATGCTGAAAAAGTGCTTCAAACGTGCAAAGTGTTTCTTCCCTATTTTACGGTATAAGTATATATTCAGCATGCCATCTAAAAAAAATTGTTCTGGCGTTAATGGCGGCTGCAACTCATAAATAAAAGAGCGCTCTCCTTCCTCTGTTTTCACAAAGGTTTTTAACAGTCCAATTCCCTCTAATTTAAGCCGTGCTTTATAAATATCCTTTAAATTCATATCCATCAAATTCATTAATAGATGATGTGATGATGTTTCAGACCATAATGTGTTTTCCAAAAGTTCTGTCCAAAGCGTCATATATAAGCTAATGCAAGTTGAGCCTACTAGAGGCTGATATAAAAACGTTAAAACTTTCCGGTCAAAATCATGCAGCAACCCATTTGCCGCTACCATATAACGGTCGATCGGAACAATTTCCTGCCAATGCTGCACCATACGATTCAACCTCACAATACTAAAGGAGCCAAAGTCACTTTAGCTCCTTAGGATTTCTCTTTCTTAATTAATTCTTTTAGTTCTTCAATAAATACGTTTATATCTTTAAATTGGCGATAAACAGAGGCAAATCTAACATATGCCACTTCATCTACAAAAGCGAGCCTGTCCATAACCATTTCTCCAACTTTTTCACTTTTGATTTCCGAAATACCTTGATTACGCAACTCTTTCTCGACCCCAAGAGTGATTTCTTCCAGTTCTCTTAACGCAACAGGACGCTTCTCACAAGCCTTGATTAAGCCTCTAAGGATTTTATCACGACTAAATTCCTCACGTGTTCCTTCCTTTTTGACGACAATCAGTGGGATCTCTTCAATTTTTTCAAAGGTTGTAAAACGGTACCCGCATTCCTCGCATTCCCGTCTCCGCCTTGTTGCTCGCCCATCATCTACAGGACGGGAATCAAGCACTCGTGTACCGTAATGTTGACATGAAGGGCATTTCACGAAATAATCAGCTCCAAATAACATAAACTTTTTCTTTTAAAATTTAAGTGTTCGATAACAATATTTTATAAAAAAGATGACTATAAAACAAGGAGCATTTCCTCTTTAACGTGCCATTTAAGTATGTAAATCATACAAATGAGCTAGAGTAGGTCTTTTCTTTATGTTTACAGTAATTTAAAACATAATAAAAAGAGGTGCATCATAACACCTCTAGCCATTTTCACACATTATTAAAGAACTTTTGCCTGCTTTACTTGAACAGGTCCCATTCCACGTGGAATTTCGATATTCTCACGTGTTTCGGCGTTTAATGCTGCAGCAATATAATCAGCAGCAATATTTGGATTTAAATCTCCACATGTATAAACATCAATGCTTGCATATCCATGCTCTGGGAAGCTGTGAATAGTCAAATGTGATTCTGATATAATGACCACTCCACTGACTCCTTGTGGAGCAAATTTATGAAAAGCTACTTCTCTAATTTCAGCACCTGATTTTAAGGCTGCTTCAACAAATGTCTGTTCAATAAAATCCATATCATTTAATTTTTCAAAATCGCATCCCCATAATTCAGAGATTACGTGACGTCCCATTGTTTCCATATTCATTTTCCCCCTTTAGGATTTTTGCTTCATTCTTGAAATCGTCTCTTGACGGTTAGTTGGCCACTACCAC
>DATFAH010000391.1:0-2457 GCA_035254805.1 Caryophanales bacterium
TGAGCTAGAAGTAGCTAGCCCAGTAATAAATAACACAATAGCTGTTCGCCACTCTTTTATGAATTTTATTTTTTTAAAAATAGGGGCATTTGCAATTTTAGGACCTGTAAGGAATGAAAAAAAGCCAATTATCGGTAGAAATAACCACCCTTCCCTTTGGTATTCATAGACTCCTATTAATACGGATGGAGTTGCAAATAAGAATATGAGATTTAGAGCCAAAAAGAAAATAGCTTGCAAGTTCCATATAATAGTTTCGTTATTTTGATCCCCAGTATAATCTTTCGTTTTGAAAATTAATTTTCTGAGTATCCAAGCAATTCCACCAAATATTATTTTTAAAATCACTCCTATAATTCTCATGAAACCACCAAAAATCATTGCTGCTCCCATACCCCCTACTAATCGAGAGAGTATTAAAAATAGAATAATAAAGGTTACAGGAATGCCAGCTAAAACTAAAATCCAGTTGAATGGAACATGAAATCCTAAAATCTCCATTTAAAATCCTCCCTCTATAAATGTTGATTTATCAACGGTTTGACCCGTTGGTGGGGTGTCAAAAAAATATTTTTCGACACGCTTCCTAACAATATTTTTATATTATGTGAAACTATTCCAACATATGGGTACGCTACGCGGTCACTACTGGATAATGGTGGAAAGTAGTGATAGGAAATTATGTGATGCACAATGGATCTCTGCGTAACTTATGATGACGTACCCTCCCATGTCTCTGGGCATCAGTGTGCCTACATTCCTTCGTTCGGTCTAGTCATAAGGCAGAGGCTAGCGAAGCTCCTTTAGGGACTCAAGGTCGAATGGAAAAAATAGTGCCAGCTTCTCCGTGTCATCCTGTTGTCTAGGTCATTTAAGGGGATGTAGGACCTTATGCAGCCTCTGTGAGACTTGGAACATCCCTCATCATTCGCTGTGCGTCAAACGCTTTGTGCTTGGTGCTAATTCCATGTAATACCTTTAATAGTTTACCGCATAAAACCACGATGGATTGTTTCTTGCGTAACGGATTAACCTTACGGTTAGTGTAATATTCGTGTAGTCTTCTAAAGGCTTCATTATGGCGAATCATCGGCATCATTACTCGGAACAGGAGGGCACGTAACTTTCTTCTGCCTCGTTTGGAGATGCGTTTTTGCCCTTTGTGCAGGCCTGAGGAATTTTCACGTAACGTTAACCCCGCGAGTTTGATTAATTGGCGTGGATCTTCATAGTGTGAAAAGCTTCCGATTTCAGCTAATAGGTCAACAATCGTGGTATCTCCAAGCCCTGGTACGGTTGATAGCCATTGGTACTCTACAGACGTCTTTACAAGTTCAACTAAGCGTTCCGTAATACATTCGATATCTTCTTCTAACTGGTGGTAACGGCGGACGAGTGTGGCGATTTCAATACGGGCCATCTCACATCCTTCTGTTACACCGATAGAACTTTCTGCAACCTCTATTAGGCGTATTGCTTTCGGTCTTTGGGGGGATTTGAGCCCCTTGACTTCCCGGTAAAGTGATAACACTTCGTCGGGTTGTTTTTGGTGAAGATCACTTGGAAATGGAGTACATTCAAGAACAGCCATTGCCATTTTTCCGAATGATGGGAACACCTGTGTAAATTCGGGAAAATAGCGATCTAACCAACGAATCATCATGTTTTTGACAGCTCCTAGTTCCTCTGTCAATTTACTACGGAATGTTGAACCAGCACGAAGTTCGGCTTCCATCCCTTTGAGGATTCGAGGATAACTAAAGCGTCCATCCTTTACAAGACGAGCGATCACCAGTGCATCTTTGCGGTCATGTTTGGTTGGCAGATTATCGTCCAACTCTTTTGACCGTTTGACATGCATGGGATTCGTCATAACTAAGGGAATGCCTCGTTCTTCTAGGAAGTAGGCTAAATTTAGCCAGTAATGGCCAGTAGGTTCAATCCCGACAATGACTTCTGTTTTTTCGCTTTCTTTCATTTCAGTCAAAATACGTTGATATAAATACTCAAAGCCGTTATGAGACTGATAAACTGAGAAAGACTTTTGGAGCACTCGGCCGCGATCGTCCACAAAGCAAGCGTAATGTGTCCGTTTTGCAATATCGATTCCTACAACGAGTGTTTTTTCAGTGACTTGATTTATTTTTTGGTTTTGTTTAAAATCCATTATGGAGTCCTCCTTGGTTACCAAATTAGGGGTCATATCGCGCAACGATTTGACACCCCGCATCATACCAAGAGGGCTCTTTTTGTTCAAGTCCCCGAAAATCCTTCTAACAGGAATGCTCCTTTAACTGATTCATCAGTATTATTTTAGTATTCTTGAAACATGAACTTATTCCTTCTTTTCCTACATCTTTAGCTCAATAAGACTTATTCCATTATATGGCCCGATCGTGGAATAAGAGCTGCGGTCGAATTCTCCTCCGCTAAACCGACTGTTATTGAGGAATTTCC
>DATFAH010000392.1:0-2521 GCA_035254805.1 Caryophanales bacterium
CCCCGTGCTCTGTAGTGTATCTGCTTATCCAAATACATTATAACAGCCTACACAACGGGAGGAGAGCAAATTTTCTTTCATTAAATTTTTGTGCCTTGAGCGCAGCGAAAGGAATGAAACTTATTATGCTAAAAAAAAATCTAAGTTAGCAGGAGTGCTATCAACAGCTTTGTTGAATTTCACTTCTAAAGTTCTAGCGTTAATCGCCCAAAACTCACGTCAAGTTCTACAAAACTGGCGTGAGTTTTTCTACATATCTCCCATAATAAGCGGTCTAATGGAATTATCTAACTACAGTTGAATAATAGCAAAGCGTATCAACAAGTTGCTGTTCATTGGAAGGGTTTGAGTTTTAGAAACTAACTAAGCTACAGGTAACAACTCCTAAATTGGGGAAATCGGGGCAAGTTTTCTGCCCCAGTTTCCCCTCAAAAATAAATGAAGAGTGTTTATTTTGCTGGTCCCCATTCATTCTCAAGCTTTAGAACTTGTTCATATAAAGGTTTTCCGATTCTATAACCACTAGCAATCAAGATATCCATTTATGGTTTAATCTTGTCTACTTTTCCCTTGGATTTTGCCAAACGAAGGATACCTAGAGTTCCAATAGGAGTAAGAAAGAAGTTCTTCGCCATATTTCTTGCCGCTCTCTCATCAATCAAAACAAAATCAGTGTCCATTTCTTTTCCACCTATGATTGTTTCTAATTCTCCATGATGAAGTTTCCCATACATTCGTTGTACTAAAACCTCATCCTTAACTGTATATACGATTACATTTTCCTCTTTTATTGCTTCAAGAATTTCCATTCTACCAAAGTAACTTTCACCAAAACTTGATGTTAGTCCTTGACAACTGCTTTAGGTACATAGACTTTGTCAAATAACTCCCATAGTAAAGGTAGGCTGTGTATCATTGATAGGGCAATAATGGGGCTTGTATTAGTGATAATTGTATTCATTTACTCTACCCCGTCATCATACTTTTGAATCACTACCTCATCATCTTCAAAATGTTCAGCAGTATATTCCATCCAAGGTATCCTTTTACTACGAAGAAGCTCGATAAAGTTAGCCAAAGGTCTCCCAGCAAGTTCAGCTGCCCGTTCTAAAGTCACCGTGCCATCGACAAACATACCGATAGCGAGAGACAAGCGTACTTTTTCATCAATGTTGCTTCCGTTAATACTTTTATCAAGTATTCGAATAATTTCGTTAGGCAATCGAACGTTCATATCATTTTTGTCTAACATTTCATTCACCCCTTTACCCGTATTTTTATACCATTATTTTACCATAAGCAATCCCGTTAACTGTAAAATTACAGCGAGACTGTCTAAAAAATAATTTATATTATTATTTTATGATAAGAAAGGTAAAAATTACTATTCCAAATATAATCATCTGAAAAATAGCACTGTTTATAACCTATCTTTTAATCTGGAACGAGGAACCTGTTCTCGTGTCCCTCTCATTTGATTCTTCGATATAACCCTTCAGTTCCGACAGGAACTGCCTGACCTATACCTGAGAATTGTGTGACCAATCTCAATTTAAGCCAGGAACATTTCGTACAACTATAGCACCCGATCGCAAGTACAACCGTTCACAATCTTTTTATTGGATAGAACCTAAAACAATTACATTTTTTAATACATAAAAGCTATGCATTATTGACATACTTAATAATGTTTAAAATTTATCTTAAAGTTGGTGATAAAATGAATGAAAAACATAATAAAGAGAAAGAACTTTGGAATAAAATCAACCTTCTTCGTGATGAAATGGTTCGAACTGCTTCCAACAAAAATTTAGATTTTCTAGATGAAGAAGTTTTATCGTTGAGTCAAGCTTTAAACAGACTTTTAAACGAATATGAAAAATTATTACATAATAAATAAGGAAATTGGGACTCGTGCCTGTCACCACCTGAATTATGTCGAATGATGTTTGAAAAACAAGGGGGCGGTTCTAACAAGGTTCAATCGGAAGTTTTGCGCGAAAAAGTTGTTCCTTTTTTCTTTAAGCCTGTGAACTAGATACCGCCATCGTTCGGTATAGTGTATTTCAGATGGCGTATTTTTACTCCACACCATTCACCCCATCGTAAGATGGTACATGCGTTTCCACATGCTCAACCTATAGACCCTTACCTTCGGAAGTTCGTCAGTTCTTTTATGATAGAACTATTCTCACCATATCAAGTTTTTCAGCCGTGCGGCATATTCATGGCATACCTTTTCCATAGGAATGGCTGCAGCCTTCGTTCTGCCGAATCTACCTGTGCTTCACACCTTATAACCTGTCAGTCATAACGCATGCAGGAGTATTGACGGGATAGTTTCAGAAAACATGGTTTCTTCATTCCTATCCTCCGTTGTAAAGTTGAGATTTTGCCGAGCAACCTCTCCTGTTTTTTCACGTAATGAACGCTTATAACAGAACTTGTCGCGCGCCCAGATTGTTGAACAATTTGCATAGTTTAGTCAAAATGTGTAGCATCATAATTCATTAATTAGCAT
>DATFAH010000393.1:0-4375 GCA_035254805.1 Caryophanales bacterium
CCTAAATACCGGTATAATAGGCTGGCTATATTTTTTCATAAACTGCTTTTTTATCATCTTTGATGAGAAGGATACAGACAGTGCTGCCATAATAATAAATACTGGAATAATAATTAAATTTTGCGGCAATATCGAAACAATAGCTAGGATAAATCCTTTCCAGCTTAACTCACTTACTAAAAAACCCACTGTAAATCCGATGACCATCCCTTTAATGAATAAAAGGATGAGAATAAGCGGTAAACCAATGATCGAAATACCAAGAATCCATATCAGTGCGATAAATTTACTGTTATGAAGGAAGCTTTGAATGAATAAATCATTTGTCGGGGCAATTTTTCCGTTTGAGACTTCTCCAAAAAATTGCGATAAATAGTAAAATAGATCTTGTTTTTGGGTAAAGCTCATACTATTTACAACAATCGCCCCAAAAATAACACCCATCAAAAATAGAACAACAATAAATAGAAAAATTGAGGAATGTTCACGGAAATAATTTGCAGCGGCGCTCTGGTATATTCGTTTCTTCATTTACGCTCCTCCTAAAATTGGTTACTAGATTATATGTCTGTCCATTTTTTCTATGACAATAAAGTGAAACTTCAATCAGTGGGGGGTTCCATCCCCCACTGATTGTTAATTGAACCAATCGGGCTTTTACGGGCAGTTGGTCCCCCACTTATCCTTTGTTAGTTCCTTAAAGCATTGGGGGACTTACTGCCCGTTAATGCGGGATAAAAAAAGGATGAACCATCGTATTAATGGTCATCCTTCCTGAATTTCTAGTCGGCAATTTTTCCGTATTTTCCGCCGCCGCCAGCAAATAAATTAACTTTTCCTTCTCTAGCTTTCATGATAAGCTCAGCAATTTTCATTGGAACCACTTGTTTCATTGCATCAAATGGCACTTCATGAAGAATCGCCATTTCTGTCCCAAAATGAAGAAGCAGCTTCTCAAGCATTTTCGGACCAAGTCCTGGAATAAATTCAAGTGGAACTTGATGAATATATGGCGGACGATTTACTGGTTCTTCTTTTGCAGATTTCAGCTCTAAGATCCGATCTGCCACGCCTTTAATGATTTTTTCCTTTCCGCAATGAGGACATTGACTCATTTCCTGGCCAATATGCGTTAAACAATCTGCACAAACGGTTCGATGATATTTTCCAAGCTTTGGATCAAGACCATAGTTGGCTTTTATTCTTCGTCCATCAACTTTATGTAAAACCTTTTGCAGTTCCAGGAAAGTGGGCATCTCCATTTCCATTACTTGATATTCACGAGCAATTTTTGCTAATGAATGGGCGTCAGAATTTGTGACAAAGGTATAATCATGTAATTCCTCTATTTGGTCTGCCATTTGTGTATCTGAGCTTAATCCAAGTTCGATTCCATCAATAAGTGCCGGATCCAGTACTTCTGTTAAAGACTGATGGACTCCTTTTCCGTAAAGACTTTTAAACGGGGTAAAAACATGTGCGGGTATAAACAGGCCCCCTAAATCCTTTATTTTCCTCTGTAATTCAAGTCCTGTTATATATACACGCTGCGAACTTAGAGTAATATTTTTCAAATGCCCAGAAAGCCATGAGGAAAACTCTCTTGTGATTTTGATATTTGGAAAGTAACCAAGCACATGTATGGGCCCATTGCACTTTTCATCGTAAATCTCAATTTCCGACCCAGGAATAATCGTTAAATCTCCATATTGAAGACCACCGTCCGGATGCTCCCATACTTCTCCGTTTTCAATGAGACTCTCCATTTCAAGAATCACTTCTGGAGAATGGCTATCAATAATCCCAATCATGTTTAGACCTTTTTCATTTCTTGCATGCTCAATAATATTTGTAAAAGTTAAGGATCTAGCCCCAGTGATTTTCACAGGTTTTTTTGTCCATGTTCGTCCAATATGAATATGTAAATCTACATAATAATGTTTCATTTTTTTGTGATCGCCTCTTGTAATTGCATATATTGAACCGCAAAAATGGTTTTTGCGTCATAAATTTTTTGTTCTTTTATCGATTGTAGTGCTTCTTCAAGCGTCATTTCTTCTACATTCACAAATTCATCCTCATCAAGTGATGCTGAATTTTCGATCTTCTCTAAACCTTTAGCCATGTATATATGAACAATTTCATCTGAAAACCCTGGAGAAGTGTAAAAGGAGGTCAGCCATTCAAGACTCCCACATCCATACCCTGTTTCTTCTTCTAGTTCTCTTCTGGCACATGCAGCTGGTTCTTCCCCTTTCTCTAGCTTTCCAGCCGGAATTTCAACGATCGTCCTTTCGAGTGCTTTGCGGTACTGTTCAACCATGACAATTTTATTTTCATCTGTTATCGCTAAAATTGCAACAGCTCCGGGGTGTTTGACAATTTCACGTTTTGAAGTTTTTCCATTTGGAAGTTCTACGTCTTCTAGAAAAAGACTAATCACGTTGCCAGAAAAAATTTTTTCGGACCGGATTGTTTTTTCTTCAAGGCTGCTCATTTCGCTCACTCCTGTTCTAATCCTATATACCATGCTCATATAGTTTATCACACTTTAATTGGAGGGGTATGGAATGAAAGTATACGTACATACAGATGGAATTGTCCTTGTCGGCAAGGGATGGGAGATTGTGCAAAAACTTAAGGAATACACTAAATATTATTCCTCTGTTTCAGATTGGATTGATAACGTTCATAAAAAATAATTCCAACTTGTCACCTTCTCTATTCTTTTGTAAGATTGGGTCAAAAAGAAGAAGGTGGCTTATGAAAAAAAGACAACTTGGAAAATCAGACTTATTTGTCACAGAGCTCGGCCTTGGCTGCATGACAATTGGTACTGATGAATCAAATGCTAGGAACATTATTGAAGTTGCTCTTAAAGAAGGGGTAAATTATTTTGATACAGCAGATTTATATGATGCTGGAAAAAACGAGGCCATTATCGGTGAAGCTTTAAAGGAGGTTCGCGATCAAATAATTATTGCCACTAAGGTAGGAAACCGTCGGAATAAGAACGGTAATGGTTGGACGTGGGATCCATCTAAGAAATACATAAAGGAAGAGGTAAAAAATAGCCTAAAAAGACTTGGGACAGACTATATTGACCTTTATCAGCTTCATGGGGGAACTACAGAAGATTCAATTGATGAGATCATTGAAGCCTTTGAAGAATTAAAACAGGAAGGTTTTATTCGCTATTATGGAATTTCTTCAATACGGCCAAATGTCATTCAAGAATATGTCAATAAATCAAACATAGTCACTACGATGATGCAGTATAGCATCTTAGACCGCCGGCCTGAAGAGATTTTCCCGCTGCTTTCTGAACATAGCATAAGTGTTGTGACCCGTGGCTCACTTGCTAGAGGGCTATTAAGTGAAAGGTACCTAGAAAAAATTTCCGAAAGAGGCTATTTGGATTATAATTTTGAGGAGCTCAATTCTGTTTTACCCTCGCTTAAAGAAAAGATCGCTTCATTTCGTTCTTTCACGGAGATTGCACTTCAGTTTAACCTTTCAAATCCTGCTGTGGCAACTGTTGTCACTGGGGCAAGCAATGTAGAACAAATTCGCGCCAATGTTAAAGCAGTAAAGAGTCAGCAATTGAGTGAGAAAGAGCTGTTATTCATTAAGGAACTCACAAAAAAATCTATATATAAAGAACATCGATAGAGGAGAACTTTTCATTACGTTCTCCTCTATTTTTTAGCTTTATTTAAAATCCTGCCAATTTATATTGCTTTCATTTAATAATTCTTCAAACGATTTATTTTTCTCCTTTAATCTCCGCTCTTCTCGTTTTCTCTGTTCTTCCTCTTCCTTTCTTTTTTCTTCTGCTGCTTTTAGTTCCTGCTGCTTATTTTTTAATTGTTTGAACAAATCCTGGTTAATCATATCTCCAAGCGTTACCGCTGCATCTTCTTTTTTTGCTTTTAGCTTTGGCTGTCTTTTCATCTTCGCTTCTCCTTCACTGCGATTTTTACCATATTATATCATGTATTGAGCTATATATATTACGTATAAGGATTCTTCCATTTATCCATCTTAAGAATGAAACCATTTTTGGAAAGGGGGATTTTCACTATGGGGCAAAAACGAGACAAAGGCTACAGTCAAAAAGGACGACCAAATGCTGAAACAGGAAAGCGGATGGTTGCTGCGGAAGAACTTGAAAAAGCGCTTCATCCAACTAAACGGCAAAATTCAGAACAATAATCCTCAGGAAGCCGCGAAAATAAGCGGCTTTTTTCATGGTAAAATAGAATATATCATTCAGGGCGTTTTATGCTAAGCTTTACATAAAACGCCTGGTGGAATCTCTTCTTCAAAAAAGAGAATGACTTTGAAAGCTATATTTACAAAGTCATTCTCTAAA
>DATFAH010000394.1:0-2623 GCA_035254805.1 Caryophanales bacterium
CCCATGGGAAATGATTCAAAAGGCTATCAGTCGTAGAATAAAAAATGTCTCAAAAGTTGCGATTGAAAAAGAACACATGATTGTAGAACGCTATGAAGCTATTTCTCAATTATTTCCAAATATCACATTTATTTCTGCTGAAGAAAAGCTTAGACAGCTTCGCATGATTAAAGATGCTAAAGAATTAAAAACAATTGAAGAGGCATGTGCCCTTGCTGATTATGCTGTTGAAGTTGGTGTCAGTGAAATTAAAGAAGGGAAAACGGAGCTAGAGATCCTTTCGGCAATTGAATTTGCCTTAAAGAAAAAAGGTGTTACTGAAATGTCCTTTCTAACCATGGTGCTAACAGGGGCAAATGCAGCAAATCCACACGGTACACCTGGTTTAAATAAAATTCAAAAAGGCGATTTTGTTTTATTTGATTTAGGGGTTGTTGTTGATCGTTATTGTTCTGATATTACAAGAACTGTTGCATATGGCGATATTAACGATAAACAAAAAGAAATTTATGACACTGTTTTAAAAGCACAGCTCGCAGCAGTAGAAGCTAGTAAGCCTGGAGCAACAGCTGCAGATGTTGACTTGACTGCTAGAAGAATTATTTCTGATGCAGGCTATGGCGAATTCTTCCCACATCGCCTTGGACACGGTCTCGGGATCAGTGTTCATGAGTTCCCTTCCATGACTGAAACAAATCATTTAATCATTGAAGAAGGAATGGTATATACGATTGAACCAGGTATTTACGTTCCTGACGTTGCTGGTGTTCGAATTGAAGATGATGTCTTTATTACAGCTGACGGGGCAAAAGTATTAACAAAATTCCCTAAAGAGCTGCAATTCATTAAGTAAGAAATTTTCTTTACTAAAAAAGAGGATCTGGTCAACCAACAAAGATCCTCTTTTTTTATTATTTTTGAAGTAATGTCCTTGGATCGGAATAGCTGATTCCATGAGCTTCACTAACAGCTTGAAAAGTAACATACCCATCAAGTGTATTGATTCCTTTAAGCAATGCTTCATTTTCAAGACAAGCCTTTACATATCCTTTATTCGCAATTTGAACGGCATATGGAACAGTTACATTCGTTAATGCAATGGTGGAAGTTCGTGGAACAGCACCAGGCATATTGGCTACTGCATAATGGACTACTCCATGCTTTTCATATGTTGGATCACTATGTGTTGTGATCCGATCTGTTGTTTCAAAAATACCGCCTTGGTCAATTGCAATATCAACAATCACACCGCCTGGTTTCATCGATTTGATCATTTCTTCTGTCACTAGCTTCGGTGCTTTTGCTCCTGGTATTAGTACCGCACCGATTACTAAATCTGATTCTTTAACAGCCTCAGCTATATTGTATGGATTTGACATGAGTGTCGTCACATCTGAGCCGAATATATCCTCTAATTGACGGAGACGATCCGGATTTAAATCGATGATCGTAACCTTTGCACCTAGGCCCACTGCCATTTTTGCTGCATTTGTTCCTGCAACACCACCCCCGACAATCGTCACATTCGCTCTTGGGACACCTGGTACACCCGCAAGAAGGATCCCTTTTCCACCATAAACTTTTTCTAAAAATTGAGCCCCAATTTGTGCTGACATCCTTCCAGCAACTTCACTCATTGGAGTTAAAAGTGGGAGAGATCTGTTTGGAAGCTGAACGGTTTCATAAGCAATTCCGACAACCTTTTTGTCTGTTAAGGCTTTTGTTAACTCTGGCTCTGGAGCTAGGTGTAAATATGTAAATAAAATTAAACCTTCGCGAAAATATTGATATTCACTTGGAATAGGCTCCTTTACTTTCATTACCATATCCATTGACCAAGCTTCTTGGGCTGTGTCAACCATCTTTGCTCCTGCTGCCACATAATCTTCATCAGTAAAGCCAGAACCAATACCTGCTCCTTTTTCAATAAATACTTCATGGTTGAACTTTGAAAGATTGCTCACTCCAGCCGGTGTCATTGCGACACGATTTTCATTATTTTTTACTTCTTTTGGTACACCAATACGCATTTTAAATACCTCCTCATTAAATCTAATTTGGAAAATGAACAGCCTTTTTCACGCAAAATAAGGGTTTTTTGTTAAAGGAAAATTAACATAAGTTAACTTTCCCAAAATAGAATAGTTATATGCTAAAAAACCTTGCCCATTATGGCAAGGTTTTTCCAGTATAGATTGGCTTAATACCAAGGGTACATATATGGGTAACCATATGGATAGCCATAATAAGGATATCCGTAGCCATAACCATACGGACTTAAAAGGGCACCTGTTGCCAATCCACCTAAAAAGCCTCCAAAAAATGGCGCTCCAAAACCAAATGGTCGACCGAAACCAAATCCAAACGGGCGGCCAAACCCAAAGCCGAATGGACGGCCGAAACCATGGCCAAATCCACCAAACCCATGGCCAAATCCACCAAACCCATGACCAAATCCACCAAACCCATGGCCAAATCCACCAAAGCCCGGACGAATTCTTTCATCATTTACATTCATCAAATTATTGGGCATTTCAGAATACATATTATTCCTCCTCATTTTTTAAGTCTTTCTCTCTAAAGAATATGCGGCCATAAATAAGATTCTTGGGTATTTGCCCCT
>DATFAH010000395.1:0-3013 GCA_035254805.1 Caryophanales bacterium
AAAATAAAACAATATAGTATCCGGGTAAACCAGCCATTAAAGCATAATGGATACTCCTTATATCAAGTCGATTATAGGCTGAATGAATTAAATGCTATAACATTTTATTTAACAAATAAAAACACTAAACAGGAATTTGGCCCTCTCAAAATTAATCTCTATGATCCGAAATCAAAATATGATTTAGGAAATGGCTACTCGGTTAAATTATTAAGTTATTTCCCTGATTTTGAATTTTCTAAGAGTGGGGAACCTACAACAAAATCAAAAATTCCAAACAATCCAGCTTTTGTATTTAGAATGTACACACCAGATAAACCAAAAGGTGAAACGAGCTTTGTCGCAATGGGGCAAAATATCGAGCCTCTTGGTAATAATGACTATGCGATGAATATGAAAGACATTGAAACGAAAAATGTTTCTGGTCTAACAGTTCGGAAAGATTTGACATTATGGGTGTTAATTTTCGGAGGTTTCCTCTTTATGTTCGGTGTAATCCAAGGTGCATATTGGAATCACCGCAGAATATGGATTCAGCGGCAGGATGGACAAGTATGGATAAGCGCCCATACGAACAAAAATTGGCATGGTCTTAAACGGGAAATGGAAGCAATGCTAGAAGGTACCGAACTTTCAATGCCAGAAGATCAACTTCAAGAAGAAAGAGCTTAAAAGGGGGTAACCTGGATTGGCAACAATCAGCAGTAATCTACTATATATTTCTTTTATACTTTATTTGATCGCAACCATGTTCTTCGGGGGAGCCATCAAATCGAAAAAATTTACAATCAGTAAAAACGGTACAAATAAATGGGGTAAAATTGCCGTTTTATTGACTATTATCGGTTTTGTTTCGCAATTAGGTTATTTCATAACAAGGTGGATCGCGGCCTCGCATGCACCTGTGAGTAATTTATTTGAATTTATTACCTTCTTTGGGATGGCACTTGTAGGAGCGTTTCTTGTCATTTATTTTATTTATCGCACACCACTTCTTGGACTATTCACAATGCCTGTTGCCATTTTAGTGATTGCATATGGAAGCATGTTCCCAAAAGAGGTAACACCATTAATTCCTGCCTTACAAAGTGATTGGCTTTATATCCATGTAACAACAGCAGCTATTGGAGAAGCGATACTTGCAATAAGCTTTGCAGCAGGGCTCATTTATTTAGTGAAAGCAATCGATCAGTCTAAAAAGAGCAAACAAACATTTTGGCTTGAATTTGTCATGTTTGGGTTAATAACAACACTTGGTTTTGTCCTCGTTTCAACTGTATTTTCTGGCTTAAATTATCATGCAACCTTTAACTGGGTAGATAAAAATGATCAAAAAGCAATAGTTGAATATACGCTCCCTGCTATTGCAGGACCACATGAGTATGAACTTGTAACTAAGGGAGAGTTAGAGCCGCTATTTGAAACGGCTGCAATGATCAATGCTAAAAAGCTGAATACAGTTATTTGGTCCCTATTCGGAGGTCTTGGATTGTATTTGCTCCTAAGATTGATTTTAAGAAAACGTTTGGCAGCAGCATTAAAGCCATTTGTAAAAAATATTAATCTTGATTTTGTAGATGAAATTAGCTATCGTTCTGTCCTAATTGGTTTTCCTGTATTTACATTAGGTGCATTAATTTTTGCAATGATTTGGGCACAAATCGCTTGGACAAGATTTTGGGGCTGGGATCCAAAAGAAGTTTGGGCACTTATTACATGGCTATTTTATGCAGCCTTTTTACATCTTCGCCTTTCAAAAGGCTGGCATGGTGAGAAATCTGCATGGCTAGCTGTTCTCGGATTTGTCATTATTATGTTTAATTTAGTTGCAGTGAACCTAGTTATTGCTGGTCTCCACTCATATGCTGGATCGTAAATGATCGTTCTAAAGGCCCTTATTCCAATGGGTTTGGGCTTTTTGACCATTAAAAGGAAATGGACATGTCGTTTTTTGTTTAATTTAGGAAAAATTTTATCTTTTTTGTGAATAAGATTTTACTTTTTTCATGTCCAATTCCTTGAAAACCATAGCAAAAAGTACAACCATTTTGTAAAATAACTCCATAGGGGGAATTATTGATGGATAAGGACGTTAAAATTTTAGTTGTAGATGACGAAGAAAGAATTCGCCGCTTATTAAAAATGTATTTAGAACGTGAAGAATATTTAATTGATGAAGCAGAAGATGGAAACGAAGCACTTGTTAAAGCGTTAGCAAATGACTATGATGTTATTCTTTTAGATTTAATGATGCCCGGAAAAGACGGTATTGAAGTTTGCCGGGAATTAAGGGAAAAGAAAGCCACCCCAGTCATCATGCTTACAGCTAAGGGTGAAGAAGTAAATAGGGTTCAAGGATTTGAGGTTGGCACCGATGATTATATTGTAAAGCCATTTAGTCCAAGGGAAGTAGTTTTGCGGGTTAAGGCATTGCTAAGAAGATCATCTCAAACAACCTATTTACAAACAGATACCACAACGAAAGATGTAATCGTCTTCCCACATTTAACGATAGATAATGATGCACACAGGGTCACAGCTGATGACAAAGAGGTTAGTTTAACACCAAAAGAATATGAATTGCTTTATTTCCTTGCAAAATCACCGGACAAGGTTTTTGATCGTGAACAATTACTTAAGGAAGTCTGGCATTACGAGTTCTTTGGAGATTTACGTACAGTTGATACCCATGTAAAACGTCTTCGGGAAAAATTAAATAAAGTTTCTGAACAAGCAGCTAGAATGATTGTAACCGTATGGGGAGTAGGCTATAAATTTGAGGTCGTAAATGAATGACATTATTACGGAGTGTAGTTGGTAAACTTTGGTTTACTATACTTTTATTAGTTTCATTTGTTCTTTTTATCTTGACCGTGATGCTTCTAGAGTTTTTTCAGAACATCAATATTATGGAAACGAAAAATACCTTGAATCATACAGCGGAAAAAATAGCGGGTGTCCTAGAAGAACATCATAATAATTTCTCGCTTGGTTTGGAAATTTCGTGGGAAAT
>DATFAH010000396.1:0-4280 GCA_035254805.1 Caryophanales bacterium
AACTCCTTTCAAATCAGATCACCGTCATGGCAAGTAATTAATAATAATATAGCATGATTCATGATATAGATACATTTATTGCTTTATATTTGCGAAATCTATAGTAAACCGCTAAAATTTTAATCTTGTAAGGTATTAAAAAGACTACATAAGAATTTACTGGAGGAGAGGTCCATAATCGTGAATCAAAAAGAAAACATGACTTCATTAATTATGATATTTGGAGCAACCGGGGACTTAGCAAAACGAAAACTGTTTCCCTCCCTATATCGTTTGTTTGAAAGTGGAAGACTTTCAGAACGGTTTGCTGTCGTAGGTGTTGCTAGAAGACCGCTATCTAATGATGAATTTCAACTTTCAGTAAAAGACTCTGTTCGCCAAGCGTTAGGCAAGGACGAAAAAATAAACGAATTTGCTTCACACTTTTATTATCATTCCCATGATGTAACGGATTCAAGCTCCTACCAAATATTAAAAACAATGGCGAATAAACTTGATGAGCACTATCAGTTAGAAGGAAATCGGATTTTCTACCTTGCAATGGCACCAGAATTTTTTGGAACAATTGCATTGCACTTAAAATCGGATGGTTTAACAGATGTCAAAGGCTTTAAACGTTTGGTCATTGAAAAGCCATTTGGCCATAATTTAAAATCTGCAAAAGAATTAAATAAGCAGATTACAACAGCCTTTTCCGAGGACGAAGTTTATCGGATTGATCATTATTTAGGAAAAGAAATGGTGCGAAATATTGAAGTCATTCGGTTTGCCAATGCCATTTTTGAACCACTCTGGAATAACCGCTACATTTCGAATATTCAAATTACATCAAGTGAAACCCTTGGTGTTGAAGAACGTGGCCGTTACTATGAAACAAGCGGAGCCCTTAGAGATATGGTTCAAAATCATATGATGCAAATGGTCGCGCTTCTTGCAATGGAGCCGCCAATCAACTTAACAACGGATGAAGTACGTTCCGAAAAGGTAAGAGTTTTCCGAGCTATTCGATCTATTGAGGGTGATGAAATTCAAAATTATTTTGTTCGCGGACAATATGGCGAAGGAACGATCAATGGAGTAGAGGTTCCAAAGTATCGTGATGAACAAATGGTGGACAAACAATCCAATACGGAAACCTTTGTGGCCGGCAAAATCATGATCGACAATTTCCGTTGGGCTGGTGTACCATTTTACATCCGAACAGGTAAAAGAATGACCATAAAATCAACAAAAATCGTGATCCAATTTAAAGATATCCCGATGAATTTATATTACCAAACGGAAAAAATGCTGAGCCCTAACCTTCTAGTTATTCATATCCAGCCAGAGGAAGGCATTACGTTGCATTTAAATGCTAAAAAAGCAGGAGGGCGCTTAGATGCACAAGAAGTAAAGCTAAGCTACGCCAATACTGGGATAAATGGAATGAATACACCTGAAGGGTATGAAAAGCTTCTGTATGATTGCATGCGTGGAGATGCCACGAATTTCACCCACTGGGATGAAGTAGCCCTTTCTTGGAGTATGGTGGATAAAATTTCTGCAGTATGGGAAAAAACAAAGGAAGAAAATTTTCCAAACTATGTATCAGGTACAAAAGGTCCAAAAGCTGCTGATGAACTTTTAGAAAAAGACGGCTTTTTCTGGTGGCCCGTGACAAATCTAGATGTAGAAAATTGTCACTAAAAAGTCTTTATATAGGCCATGCTCCGGTTGAGGCTTGGCCTTTTAAAATTCATTTTTTCCATCCTGATCATTTGGTTGGATCTGCAACAAAAAAAGATTTACCGCAACATGAACGTCATGGTTCTCTTGATTGTACAAAAAACAGTTAAACGGCGGGGGAATACTCTACCTTCAGATGCGTGCCTTTTGTATTAGACTTTAGTCCGAAATGCGCTAAAAATGGCATTTCAATTAAAATAAACTTAATTGAATATAATTTGTGTCATTGAAATTACTTAAACGAACACCAAACAAAACTAACGGAACTTCGATTAAATGATTGTCGTAAAGTTTCTCTACAATGGTATAAATTAAATTTGGATCGTTTGTAGCGTCTTCTAAAGTAATGCTTTTCGAGTGACTTCCTTCTTCCCTTTTTGTTTTATATACAAGTGCAATTGTGCCAGCTCTCAACTTTTTTTGTTTTAGTCTAATACATAATGCTTCAATCATTTTTTTTGCAAGGCCCATTAGAATTTCAGGTTCGGATGTCGGTTGTGCGAATGTCCTTTCTTTTCCAATAGTCTTATCTCCCTTTTCTCTTTCTGCATTTACGAAATCAGAACCTGTACCTAACGCTGCGTTTTGTAGCCACTCACCCCTTTTTCCAAGGATAAGTTTTAATTGAAGAGGATCAGCCTTAGCAAGGTCCCCGATAGTAAAGATATCGTATTTATTTAGTTTTTCTTCAGTCTTTAAACCACAACCATGTAGTTTGCTTAATTTCTGTGGATGAAAATAAGAACAAAACTGAAGTTGTCCTAGATGGATATAACCGAATGGTTTTTTAATATCTGCTGCCATTTTAGCTGAAGTTTTAGTATTACTACACCCAATACTACAGCCGAGCTTTAATTTATTCCATAAGGTTTTCTGAATATACATAGCTATAGTTCTTGGCGAGATACCTTTTTCTACTCTCTCTGTTATATCTACATACGCTTCGTCAATACTAGCCGTCTCCGTTGGACCAATCAACCGTAAAAACTCCATTATTTTCTTTGAATAACTACTATACAAAGGATGATTACGTTCCACTATAATAGCTTCTGGACACTTTTTTAACGCTTCATATACTGTCATAGTAGTATAAACACCCTTATCTTTTGCTTCATAACTAGCTGCAATCACCATACCCTTCTTTCTATTGTTAGGAATCCCTCCAACTATGATGGGTTTTCCAAGTAATGATGGATCCTCAGCTTGATGAACACTCGCAAAAAAAGAGTTCATGTCAACTAGGAGAATGGTTTTTCTAGACATCACAAAAGCTCCTTAAAAGGTCTACAATTACTTTATTATCAAAATAAAACCCACCCATTTAACCCTGTAGAAGAGTGATCTTTGATGGTTTCATTATACCTATATCTTTATTTCTATAACATTAATCTTTAAAAAATCCTTCTCTAAAAAAATACTTGATTATTTCATCTGACAAGTGACCATCATTTTCTTCACACCTCATCATTTAACTTTCTTTGCAGGTAATTGATAACCCCTAATATTTTCCAGGCGAATAACACCTAAGAACCTTATAGAAACATTCTAAAGTTAGAAACCTAATAGTATTTGTTTTAAAAAAGAGACAGACTTTACATCTGCCTCCAACCAATCATTGATTATTTAATTTTGAGAGGAAAGCTGACTAAAACTGTAGTCCCAACCCCTACTTTACTCTTAACATTAATTTTCCCCCGATGGGATTGTACAATCCAATTTGCTATAGAAAGACCAAGCCCTGTTCCTTCTATGCGGCGGTTTCTTGATTTATCTCCCCGATAAAATCGATCAAAAATATGTGGCAGATCTTCGCTTGAAATGCCAATTCCTGTATCCGATATTTCAATCATTGCATGTGAATTTTTAACACTGGCTTTAAGTGTGATAGTGCCATTCTCTTTTGTATATTTGAGCGCATTATCCATAATGATAATAAATAGTTGTTTTATTCGCTCCTTATCCCCCATCATCGGAATAGAAGAAATTTCAGCCATCACCTTGATATTTTTCAAAGTGGCAAGTTCCTTAAATGATTTCACAATCTGTTGCAAAATCTGATCTAATTGCAGTGATTCCATTAAGATCTCTGTTTGATTAGAATCAGACCTTGCCAAGGTTAACAAACTCTCCGACATCTTCGTCATATAATTAATTTCCTGAATCACTTGGTTAACATTTTCACTTTCTTGTTCAATCGTGTGATGGGGACGTCTAAATAAATGCTCTAAATTCAATTTGCTGACTGAAAGAGGCGTTCTTAGTTCATGGGATGCATCTGCAACAAATTGCCGTTGTTTGTCCCATGCGGACTTGATTGGAATTAGCGCCTTGTTGGCAAGATAGGTACCTGCAATAATTGATAAAAAAACACTTATGATGGATCCAAATTCAATAATCACAAGCAAATATTTTAGCATTTCTTTTTCGCGATTCACTTTGTACAAAATTTGGATCGTCTGTATAGAAGTAGTATCATCGAACACAGATAAATTAGCAATCCTATAGGAGTTCTGACTATCTCTAACCGTTTGAAGACTTTTACTATTTATATATTT
>DATFAH010000397.1:0-2748 GCA_035254805.1 Caryophanales bacterium
TAATGTATTAATAATAAAAATAGAATATGGTTCCAAATACTACTTCATTCAACGCAAAAAACAGACCCTAATTTAGAGTCTGTTTTGGATCGTCAATGTTTGGATTAAGCTTTGCTTACGTTAGCAGCTTGTGGTCCACGAGCTCCTTGCTCAACGTCGAAAGTAACTTCTTGACCTTCATCTAAAGTTTTGAAACCTTCAGATTGGATTGCTGAAAAGTGAACGAATACATCTTCTCCACCTTCGCGCTCGATGAATCCGAAACCTTTTTCAGAGTTAAACCATTTTACTTTACCTTTTTCCATTTTTGTTGCCTCCTAGTGTTAACCAAACACATTGTATTACTATCCTTGCCCAAGATTTTTTCATGAACAAAAATAATTCTTCTTAAGAATACCATTTCTTGAAAGGAAAGGCAAGGTCAGGAACATTTTATTTTATATTCTTACGTAATTAATTCTACCATATTTGTAAGTATCTTTAGGGAGTATTATGTTTTAGTTATTGATAAATTAAAATTATTTAATGCCTAAAAAATTTTTAATTTTTGTACAGCTGAATAATGCTAAAGAGAGAGATCAAAAAAGAAAAACTAGGAAAAAAAACTTCCTAGTTTCTTTATTCCTCTTCTGAGCCGACTAAGAAATCTGGATTTAACTCTTCAAATTCATCATCTAAGTCTGTTCCCCACTCATCTTCCTCACAAGGGCAACCGTTAGGGTTTATGGCGACGCAAATTTTTGTTTCGCCAATGACCTCAACGAGGAATTCTCTTTCAACCCGAACAATGATTTTGTTACCATTAGGGGAAATGACGGCTTCAACACAATTCGGCTGTTGTAATACGCGGGCAATAACTTCGCTATCATCCATTACATCATGGTCACGGTACTTTAACTTAATGACATCTTTATAAGAAACACGTTCTGTTACTACTTCTGTTTTTGTATTTTCATTATAGGAGTACCAAACGTTGATGTCATAATGGCCTGATATTTCTACTGTATTACCAACTTTTTTCGCCTCGTATTTATGGTTGATTATCCAACAGCCTAAAATGCTGGTTGGATTATGTGCCGGGCAAATCGTATGATTAGACTGTGTAAATTTCCGTCCTTTGGCGACGACTGCTTTTGTGATAATCTCTCTATATTCTCCCATTTCGAGCGAACCCTCCTCATTCAGTTTCATTTCATCCTATGCTGATTTTTAAATGGTTGTGCGATTTTTTTTGTGAATAGTGGATAAAAGTTTAGTCATAGTTCAGTTTATGCGGGATTTTGGGGTATGTTCCTAATTGTTGGGACTTTAGCCTGAAATCGAGAATTGGTAAAAAACACAGAAAAAAACCAGGCTTCATCTTCAGCCTGGTTTCCATTTTTAATGGTTATGGTCATCGTTTTCACAGTCGCAAGGTTCGTCATGCTGCATGCTTGCTCCAGTTTCTCCACGTAATACATCTCCACCGGTAGATATCATAATATCGTCTGTTACCTTATTAGAGATAGTTGAAGCAATCATTTGAAGTAATTCATTTACATCTAATTGAGATTGCTTGAAATCTTGGACAACTGGAATTTCATCTAATTCATTTTCAAGCTTCGTAATTCGGTCTTCCACTTTTTTTAGTGCTTCTGGTTTTCCATAATGCTGTAGGTTAACAGCTTGTTTTTGCAAGCCTTTAATATCTGAAATCAAGGCACGAACTTTTTCATTATCATGAATTTGTGCTTCAGCACGTTTAAAGAAATCTACTTCATCTGTTTTAGCAATCATTGATGCCAATTCTTTTGCGCGTGCTACGATATCATCTTTTGTATATTTTGCCATATTAGTTCACCTCAACTGTTTCTTGTTGTTTGATCATTTCTCCATTTAAAGACCATGTTCTCGTCTCGGTAATCTTAACTTGAACAATTTTTCCAATTGCTGTTTTAGGACCTTTAAAGTTTACAAGCTTATTTTTACTTGTATATCCAGCTAATACATCTGGGTTATTCTTACTTTCACCTTCAACCAAAACTTCCACAATTTGATCTTGATACTTTCTCATTGCCTCCGCAGACAGTTCATTCACGAGGTTATTTAATCGCTGCAAACGCTCCTTTTTCACTTCCACCGGAACATTATCCTCCATACCTGCGGCCGGAGTCCCTTCTCGTGGAGAGTAAATAAACGTATAGGCCGTTTCATAGCCAACTTCACGGTATAGGGATAAAGTTTCTTCGAACTGTTCATCCGTTTCGTTCGGATACCCTACGATAATATCTGTGGTTAACGCAACATTAGGAATTGCAGCCTTAATTTTACGGATAAGATCCAAATATTCTCCTCTTGTGTACTTACGAGCCATAATTTTCAGTACTTCCGTTGATCCTGACTGAACAGGCAAATGAATATGATCCATCAAATTGCCGCCTTTAGCCAAAACTTCAATAAGGTGATCATCAAAGTCACGTGGGTGACTGGTTGTAAAACGAATCCGAGGAATGTCAATCTTTCTGAGATCATCCATAAGGTCACCAAATCGATAATTTATGTCCTCAAGATCCTTGCCATATGCATTTACGTTTTGACCAAGCAAGGTTATTTCCTTATAGCCTTGGGCTGCTAAATGACGGACTTCTTGAATAATTTCGTCCGGCCTCCGGCTTCGCTCTTTACCACGGGTATATGGAACAATACAGTACGTACAGAATTTATCACAACCATACATAATGTTTACCCAGCCTTTAATATTTCCGTTAC
>DATFAH010000398.1:0-2414 GCA_035254805.1 Caryophanales bacterium
CAAAAATAAATGTAGGATGGAATTTTAACATGTTAAGAATAAGTAATATTAAGCTTCGTGCTGATTTTGACCCTGTTAAGGAAAATGAACTTTTAGCTAAAAAAATCCAGAGGAGCAGGGACATTTTCAGATGGTAAATTAACGACAGGTATAAAAAATACTAAGATTCCAAAAGTATTAAAAGAATTTGTAGAAGCAGGTGCTCCCGGGGAAATCTCATATTTGTCAAAGCCCCATATTGGAACGGACATTTTGATAACGGTTGTTAGAAATATCCGTAAAAAAATCGAACGCCTAGGTGGGGAAGTGCGTTTCGAAACGAAAATGAAGGAACTTATGATCGAAAAGGGTGAAGTTAGAGGTGTCCTACTAGAAAGCCAAGGAAAGTCAGAGACAATAGAATCCGATGCTGTAGTATTGGCGATTGGACATAGTGCGAGAGACACTTTTTACATGTTAAAGGATTTAGGTGTAGACATGATACCGAAGCCTTTTGCTGTAGGTGTGCGTATTGAGCATTATTAAAAAGACATCGATTCACAGTAATTTGGTAGCTTTGCCAATAATCCACTACTTGGAGCATCTGATTATAAGTTGAATGCCTATCTTCTAAATGGACGAGGTGTTTACACATTTTGTATGTGCTCTGGAGGTCATGTAGTTGCTGCTGCCTCAGAAAAAAATGCTGTCATTACAAATGGTATGAGCTATAGCACAAGAAGTGGTGAAAATGCTAACAGGTGCAAGACTTGTGAGGGGATTGGAAGGATCGTCACACTTGATCTTGACAAAGCGTTGGATAAAGAAAAGTCGTTAAACGAAGGGGCAATCTTGCTACCGGGCTTTAAACCTGGTAACTGGGAGTGGAAAATGTATGCCGCAACAGGTTTCTTTGATTGCGATAAAAAAATTAAGGATTATTCAAAAAAGGAATATGACAAGCTTGTCTATTGTAAACCGGAAAAAATTAATTCGGCCATCGTTGAAGGAATGAACTCCACCTATGCAGGTCTTGTGGAGAAATTCATCAGTCAGTATATCAAAACCGAGTATGAAAAATCTGAGGCATCAAAGAAAAAACAGCCGTTTACAACGGAAGAACTGACAAGCAGCTTGACGGATATTAGAAAACTAGGTGGGGGTATCTTTTGTGATCGACGTTACGACACTGTCTTTGTGTACCATAATGGAGCAGAATCCTACTACGCTGCAAGGGGTTTTTGCGGCTTGCTAAGGGTCTAAACGGGCGCAGTAATTTTTTAATTCTCCAAGCAAGATTGGAAGAGCAGGGAATCATTCCGCAAAGTTGGTCTAGTACATATGTTTAATGTTTACGTAAATACCTACATTAATATATTGGATCATGGAGGTAGAGTGTGAAGGAAATTGTAATGACCTTACCAATCCTTGGGCTAGCCATCCGCGAAACAGTAAAAAATATAACAATGTATCGATGAAGTTATGGATGAAATGAAGCAAGAATTAGGAGGCAAATGAATGGATAATAACGATATATTAATTCGATTGAGATATGCGCTAGAAATAAAAAATAAAGAAATGGCTGAGATATTTAAGCTTGGCGGTATGGACATAACAGTGCCAGAAGTGATAAAAATTCTAACCAAATCAGATGATGAAAATGACGAACAAATAAAATGTAATAACAGTATGCTCGATTCATTTTTAAATGGCTATATTATTTTTAAAAGAGGAAAACAAGAGCCAAAACCTGGACAGCCTGAAATACAAGAGCCTGCTCTCAAGAAAAGCGCAAACATGAATAATCTCTTGTTAAAGAAAGTAAAAATAGCACTAGCATTAACGACTGAAGATATGCTGGATATATTTGAAGAAGCGGGAATCATGGTAACAAAAGGAGAACTGGGTGCTTTATTAAGAAAAGAAGGGCATAAAAATTATAAAGAGTGCGGAGATAAATTCGCCAGGAACTTCTTAAAAGGACTAGCATTTAAATACAGAGGATAATTCCATTTAAAGGATTTGTAGGGAAAGATATGATAAAATGGGTCTCTTTTTGTGCAAACACAGACGACTTTGGTCCATTCTTTGTGTTGTAGGGATAATTGTTGGCCTAATTACAGGCTTAATTGGTTTCCGTTTCGCATAATGTGCTTGGACCTATGCGGTAATGCAATTGCTCGTAGGAATTTATTATTTTGATGTTTGCTTAAAAGTAATTTTAATGACATTTTCAGATTTATTGTCAAATTCAATATCGACAAAAACACCAAATTCTTTTTGGTTCTCTTTTAACCATAATTTAAATCTCTCAGTTGAAGTTTGAGTACCGGTTATTTTTCCAATATGTAGATAGTCAATGATTTGGGCGTTTGGGTACTTTTCTTGTGTTTTTTTCATTGCCAAACGTCCCCACTTAGCATATGAAGGAATAG
>DATFAH010000399.1:0-4480 GCA_035254805.1 Caryophanales bacterium
AGGATGGGGGGGCTATAATGGGAATTCACTTTGATTCTGAGAAGCAGATTTTTCATTTACAAGGGAAAAGCACAAGCTATTGTATGCAAATTGTTAAAAACGGGTATTTAGCCCATTTATACTGGGGGAAAAAGATTTATAGATACCGAGGAAGCAATCCGATCCTTTTTATAAACCGCACATTTTCCCCGAATCCAGATCCATCTGATCGGACATTTTCACTAGACACGCTGCCACTAGAGTACCCAGCTTATGGAAATACAGATTTCCGTACACCAGCCTATCAAATTCAATTAGAAAATGGATCAACCATAACTGATTTAAGATATAACAATCACTTTATTTATAAAGGGAAACCGAGATTAGAAGGTCTTCCAGCAACATATATTGAGGATGAACATGAGGCTGAAACCGTAGAGATTATTTTAGAAGATTCAATAATTGGTTTAAAAGTTATTCTCACCTATACAGTTTTTGAAAACTTTAATGTCATTTCACGATCGGTACGATTTCAAAATCAGGGCGGTGAACAGTTGAAAATCCTTCGGGCTCTTAGTGCCAATGTGGATTTTCGGGATGATCACTTTGATTTAATGACGCTATATGGATCCCATTCCAATGAACGGAATATCTTAAGACGCCCGGTTGTCCCGGGAAATCAATTGATTGAGAGCTGTCGCGGGGCAAGCAGTCATCAGCATAACCCTTTTTTTGCTCTGCTTAGAAAAGAAGCAACTGAAAACGTTGGTGAGGTCTATGGATTTAGTTTTGTTTATAGTGGTAATTTTTTAGCACAGGTAGAAGTGGACCAATATCATACCACAAGAGCTTCGATTGGACTGAATCCGTTTGATTTTAGCTGGATAATGAATCCTGGTAATTTTTTTCAAACTCCTGAGGCAGTAATGGTTTATTCTGATCAAGGGTTAGAGGGGATGAGCCATACTTACCATGAGTTATATCGAACACGTTTGTGCAGAGGAGTTTTTCGTGATCTGCTCAGACCAATTCTAATTAATAATTGGGAAGCCACCTACATGAAATTCAATGCCGAAAAAATTTTGGATATTGCTAGTGTAGGGAAGGAACTTGGGATCGAGTTATTCGTTCTTGATGATGGCTGGTTTGGAAAAAGAGAGAATACGAGAAGCTCTCTTGGGGATTGGGTAGTCAATAAACAAAAGCTTCCCAATGGATTAGCGGGATTAGCAGACAAAATCCGGCAATTCGGAATGGAATTTGGTTTATGGATTGAACCTGAGATGGTTTCTGTAGATAGTGATCTTTACCGCAGCCATCCGGATTGGTGTATACATGTTCCAAACCGCAACCGTTCCGAAGGCAGAAATCAACTAGTGCTTGACTTTTCCAGAAAAGAAGTTTGTGATTATATCATAGGGGTAATAACAGATGTCTTAGAAAGTGCCCCAATTACCTATATAAAATGGGATATGAACCGTCATATGACCGAAATTGGATCAGCAACCTTAGCGAATATACATCAACGGGAGACTGCTCACCGTTATATGCTGGGTCTTTATCGGGTATTGGAGGAAATTACCGCGAAATTCCCCGAAGTTTTATTCGAAAACTGTTCTGGCGGAGGCGGAAGGTTTGATCCTGGAATGCTTTTTTATATGCTACAATCATGGACGAGTGATAATACGGATGCTATTTCCCGTTTGAAAATCCAATATGGAACAAGTATCGTTTATCCAATCATTACAATGGGTTCCCATGTTTCGGCTGTTCCAAATCATCAAGTCCATCGGATCACCTCCCTAGCCATCAGGGGACATGTCGCGATGTCAGGTAATCTTGGATATGAGCTTGATTTAACAAAATTATCGGCTGGTGAAAAAGAAGAAATAAAACAGCAAATAAAATTATATAAAGAGATCCGGCATGTCATTCAATTTGGAGATTTTTATCGCCTGTTAGATCCCTTTAAAGGAAACACAGCAGCATGGATGTTTGTTTCCGTGAATAAATCTGAGGCAATTGTTTTCTTGTTTAATGTGATGGCCCAGCCCAATCCTCCTATTGAATATTTGCGTTTGAGGGGATTAGACCCAAATCTGCTTTATAAGCATGTTGAAACAGGAAATGTATTTGGCGGAGACGAGTTAATGTCCGTCGGTATTACGATTCCAATGCTGAAGGGTGATTTTACAAGTATTTTTTGGCGATTTATGGCTGTGTGAGGGATATTTTGGATGGAATTGTAGGGAAAAATTATTTTGGCCAAATTCAAAGACTATTTGGCCACTTTTTTGTCGAATTTGGACAATTAGCCATTTGAAAGATTTCGTAATCTGATTGAACAAGCAGGGGATTGCTTCTTTTTAATCAGATAAGAAAAAATCGGAAGAAAAAATTGCCCATATATCTTGCCATGTACCGATCGAAAGATATTGGCAGGAGATGGAAGAAAGTATCTGTATAGTGAAACAAAATGCTCAGTTAGTATAAATGGCTGCCATGAATTTGGCAGCCATTTTAATTTAAATCCACCTTAATTCTGTTAATAATTGCTTTTTTAAATAATTGTAAAATAAATTCTTCATAAAAATCTTTACGCACAATAATTTGGTAATGATTATTAGGATGTTTGTAAACCAATATATCTGTTTCGATATTATTGGAGTTAAAGTAATCTCTAATGAAGATAAGTTTTTGTTTTAAAGCATCGTTTAGAAGGATCAGGTTAAATTCAACATCATCTCAATTTGGTGCATCAGTCAGTTTTACATCTTCTTCATTATATTGATAATTAATCCTCATCTAATTCCTCCATTAAATAAGATATCTTACATAAATGTAGACGGTACCGATCGCAACGGATAATAGCATTAACGGAAATGCAATCAATAGGAATTTTCCGAATGAAATATGATGGCCTTCTTTTGCAGCAAGCCCAGCAACGATAACGTTTGCGCTTGCTCCAATTAATGTTCCATTTCCACCTAAACATGCTCCAAGTGAAAGACTCCACCATAAAGGCTCTAAATTGGTAATCCCCATTTCTCCCATATCTTTGATCATTGGAATCATCGTGGCAACAAATGGGATATTATCAATAAATGCCGATGCAATCGCGCTTACCCAAAGAATTAATATTGAAGTAGATTTAACATCTCCGCCTGTTATATTTACAGAGTATTCGGCTAATAACGAAATCACACCCGTTTCAATTAGTCCTGAAACAAGGACAAATAAACCAATAAAGAAGAAGATGGTTGCCCATTCAACTTTTGTAAATGCCCGATCTAAATATTTTTCGCCGGTTAAAAGCAGTAATAAAAATGCGCCGGCTAATGCGACAGTGGCGGATTCCATGTGGAATAGTTGATGTAAAAAGAAACCAAAAATCGTTAAAATGAGAGCAATTAAACATTTGATTAATAATTTCTTATCGGTAATTTCTTCTTTTTCATCCATGTCCATCAGATTTGCCTTTAATTCATCAGATGTCAGAAGCTGTTTCCGATAGATGAAGGTTAATATGGCGATATTGACCAATAAAATAAAGAAGGAAATAGCAGTAAGATTATAAATAAACTGCATAAAGGTTAATTCTTTTACCGCACTGCCAATCATAATATTTGGCGGATCACCAATTAATGTCGCGGTTCCCCCAACATTAGAGGCAATGATTTCAGTAATTAAAAAAGGTATAGGATTCACTTTTAGTTGCCTTGTGATGCTGAAGGTAACGGGTACCATTAAAAGAACTGTTGTCACATTATCTAAAAAAGCTGAGCCTACTGCGGTAATCATACCTAAGGCAATCAGAATTTTTAGTGGATCACCTTTCACCTTCTTCGCAGCCCAAACAGCCATATAACGGAACAGGCCGGTTTCAGCTGTAATGGCAACAATGATCATCATACCTGTCAACAATCCTAAAGTATTGAAATCGATATGATGCAGCGCTTTTTCTTGATTAACAATTCCCAGTAAAACCATTAGTATACCGCCAGTCATGGCGATGATAGTTCGGTGAATCTTTTCCGTTACTATGAAGGCGTAAGTGACTAAAAATACCCCGATAGCAATGATAGCTTGATTTGACAATTCTCCACCCCTTCTCCTATTTCTAAATACAGTGTTCGTAAATAAGAATCAAAATACTCTCTTATTCAGAAAAAAGACAAAGAGGAGCCTGTCATGACAGGCTCCTCCAAGTAAAATACCGTATATTATTTAGTTACATTCTATTAAAATAACCCTTCATTGTAAAGAGATTTCGATGTTATAGTTGTCATGGCTGTGTCGTGGCCGCCCACCTATCTTTTTGTAAATGAACGAACAGAGTCTATATGCCGGACAACATTTCTAATTATAATGATATTTATCGTTATTACCATGAATAATTTGTGAAATTTCATTTACCAGGTTTTTTGAAAATTTAGCTGACTAAAGCCTTATTGGCAAAATGGTGAAGTGTGACATTTTTCAAAGCGTTATTTAATAGAGT
>DATFAH010000400.1:0-4414 GCA_035254805.1 Caryophanales bacterium
GGTTGAATGGTCGAGGTTAATGGTGTTTTTTGCATATTGGTGAACTTTAAATACTTGTTAATCATCCCTAGACTAATGTTTGTACCTTCAGCTAGAATAGCAGTCCCTCTTTGCATCAAATCTGTAAGCACTAAACTATCCTCTATAGTATGAAATTTCCTAAATCTTTCATCTAACTTTATCTCTAAATCTTTCATTAATTGATGGATTAATTCAAGCTGTGGCAAGGCGTTACGGTCCGCAAGCATCTCTAACTCGCGCTCTCGTAGAAGAGCAATCGCGTTTTCAACATTTCGAATCATGCTCGCAATTTTATTTCCGCCTGAAATTCCGTTATCATCGTAGGCCTCGCTAATTTCTGCATCACGCCTGGCTTGGAATAATGATCTTCCGATATCATCATTCATATAATAGGCAAGAGAATCATTAGCAAGTCGGATGAGCGCATCCATCATCCGCTTACCGACATCTCTCATTTTAATTTTTCTCGTTTGTTTCGATATCCAATTGTTTTTTACTAAAATATTAATGATTTGTGCCACTCGCTTTTTCGAAGGTGGTTCAGGGTCATGGTAACGATTTCGATATCGATAATAGATTGTCTCTTCATTTTCAATCGGATCATCCAGACCCAGAGCCTCTTCATTTAATAGTTGAATGAGTCTTAGGAATCTCAGAATTTCCCCAGGAGATTGAAAGAAGTTTTGCGCTCCTAAATCGCTTAAAACTCCCGCTAATGAAGAAATATCTTTCATCGACTGCATGATTTCTGGTGCAGATTCCTGTGACTGAAATATTGATATTAATCCAGAACCCATCCTTTCCACTGCTCTACACCTCCCATCATTTGTTCCTGTTCCATTTTGTTATTTTCTAAAAATCTCATTAAATTTTCTTCATATTGAGGCCAGTAGCTAATTACTTGCTGATCAGGCAAAATCAATTTTAACGTTAGTTTGTTATATTTATATACGGTTGAGTAGATTTCTTTTGAGATTTGCAGGCCATCTGGATCATAGTCACACCATATTAACACTTGGTCAATTCCACTGTTGTCCAAAATTTTAGTAATGGCATTTTTGTGTGCAGAACGTAAATGCCCATCAACACATATAATGAGAGAATAAGTTTCCTTTAAAAAATGCGCAGCAGCTGCCATTCGCGTTAGGATGGCTCGATTTTCAACAAGCCAAAGAGTTGTCGCTTTTGTTTGATACTTTTCATTTGCAATGGACAAATTCGTTAAGGCATGAACGGGACCCCAATCGTAAGCTGCATACCGCCCGTTTAATTGGCCGGCAAAAAATATCGGTGTAATTTGACCAAGGCTTGTTAGACCCAGCTCAACTGCTGGAACATTGGCCCACTCTTCTAACTGATCAATAAACTCTTCTTTATAGGAATCAAATTCCTTTGAGCCTCCAATTTTTTGAAAATAAGCTGCACCAATTTCCTTCCAGTCAAATTCCTTCTTTTGAAGACATAATTGACAAAAGGCATGAACAAATTGTAAATACTTTAGCCGTTTCCCTAAATGCCACTTTGGTGAAAAAAAAGCCGATGAGCTTAATTCGCTTTGGTCAAGCTGATTCATTATCTTCATGATGTTTTGAAGTCCAAGCTCTTTTAAATGGAAAAAAGCGGATTCAGTTGATAGGATGGTTTGGATTTCGTTTTTAATTTGAAGAAATTCATGACGCATTTGATCCATTTTTTGCTGGATCTTTAATTGTTCATTTTGGTACAATCGAAACCCCATCCGATATAGGGATGATCGTACCGTTTTCTCATCTTTTTCAAACCTTACTTCCTTTAAAATCCACCCTTCCTCTAGCCATCTAAACGTCTCGCGATCATCATCGTCTAAGTTAACTTTTTTCCGGGGGGTAAATTTTAATGCGTCCAATTTAGGATCGTTTATCCTTTCTACTGTATTAAATGTTATGGTTGATAAAATTAAAAGACCTAGAACTCTATAAGTCCTTTCAGAACGTTTAATAATTTTTACTTCGTGTAAAGAATTATCGTTATTGGGCTGACTCCACTCCAGTTCCTCTCCACTTTTAAGAATGTAATCTCTTATATATTGATTGAATGATTCTTCTATCATACCGTTACCTCATAAAATTTTTTATATTCATATTCTAACAAATTAACAGGATATAAGTTTAAGGTATCATTAGGAAATTTTTTGGAAGAGATGACCTTTAGCACAGTAAAACAATGTTGCTCTTTTTACGATTACAATACACTTCATCTCCATTTACATCTATTTCCTTTTCAATCGTACACTATAAAATCCCATTGCAAATATTATTACCCTAAAAGGGCCTCAGTTACCTAGGATGGTGGACTTTCATTATCTATTTAATTTGCTTATAACCAATTTTAACCCATTATAAAAGCCAACCTATTTTTAAGGGTGACTACCAAAGGATAATGAAAAATAGATTATTAGAATGTATGAATTATTTTTCCTCAGTACAGAATAATAGTAATTCATTAAAGGAGATAGATATTATGAGAAATTTAGAGAACGATCTTTTAAGTAAATATGAGGTAATAGAATTAAAGAAGGAGGTTATTTCTATTCTTCACAGCATTCAATTTGATTGCTGTTATCATATTGAAAATTGCATAATTGATTTACACAAATTGCTTCTAACCCTAGACGAAATGGAGGTACCACAAAGAAATCTAATGCAATTCAATGAATCAAATATAACAAAAGGGGCTATAGCTATAGGTTTAAGAAAAAAACTTATTGTATAACATTACATATCGAAATACCCAATAACATTCGATGAATTAGAGGGGGAATTTGCCCCCCTCAACTATTTGATAAAATCAACTGCGACACACACTCCACATGCGTCGTCTGTGGAAACATATCAACAGGCTGCACCTCAACCGTTTTATATCCCCCATCCTCCAAGATCCTTAAATCACGAGCTAGGGTTGCCGGGTTACAGGATACATATACGACCTTTTTTGGTTTCATTTCAATGATGGTCTGGAGGAGTGCTTCATCACAGCCCTTTCGTGGCGGGTCGACGACAAGGACATCGGCAGCATTTCCTTCTTTATACCATTTTGGAATGACAACTTCTGCTTCACCTACAGCAAATTCGGCATTGGTAATTCCGTTCAGCTCGGCATTTCGTTTTGCATCTTCAATCGCTTCTGGCACGATTTCGACTCCAAATACTTTGTTAGCTCTTTGTGCTAAAAATAACGAGATGGTTCCGATTCCGCAATAAGCATCAATCACGGCTTCTTCACCGTTTAAATCCGCATACTCAAGCGCTTTTTCATAAAGCACCTGTGTCTGATCAGGATTCACTTGGTAAAACGATAAAGCAGAGATAGCAAACTTCACGTTTCCGATATAGTCATAAATCACTTCATTCCCCCACAGGAGAGAAGTTTTTTCGCCTAAGATGACATTCGTTCGCTTTGAATTGACATTATGGACAATGGATTTCACCTTTGGCAGGCGGGCTATGATTTGCTCGACTAACTTATTTTTTTGTGGAAGATCTGCTGTCCTTGTGATGATCACGACCATGAGCTCGCCCGTTTTCTTTCCATACCGAGCCATGATGTGACGGAGCACACCTTTATGTGATTCCTCATGGTATGCAGGAATGCCAAGTTCACTGCAGATTTCCTTTACGATTTGCACAGCTTCATTTACTTCTGGAATTTGAATCAAGCTTTCGTCCGTATCGACAATTTCATGGCTCCTTGGTTTAAAAAAGCCAGCAATTAGTTTTCCTTCCTTTTCCCCAACAGGGACCTGGGCTTTGTTTCGGTAATGCCAAGGGTTTTCCATGCCTAAAATCGGATGGACCGTCACATCCTCCAGTTTGCCAATACGGGTAAGGACTTGGCGGACTTGATTTTCCTTATATTTCAGCTGCCCTTCATAGCTGATATGCTCTAGTTGACAACCACCATATTTATGGGCTTCACTGCTCACAATCTCAACTCGGAACGGACTTTTTTCATATAGCTCAATCAGACGTCCAAAGCCATAGCCTTTATTTGCTTTAATCACCTTTACTTTCGCTTTTTCTCCTGGGAGGCCGTTTGGAACAAACAGTGGGTATCCATCTATTTTTGCGACCCCTGCCCCATCATGGGTTAAATCTTCAAAAACGACATCTATGTATTCATTTTTCTGAACCGGTAATGTTCTTTTCATGTTTGACTTCCTTTTCATCATTTTAGCTAGAAAAATTGTAACATAAAGGCGGAGACAATGCGAAAAGCGAAAAAAACCTATTCTCCATGGGGCTCCTTTTAGAATTATTCAATTCGTGATTCAATAAATGCAGCCGCACCGGCTATAGCAAAAATAAGCAGTACCGGATAAATAATCGGGATAAAAAAATACATAAAAGTGTTCATC
>DATFAH010000401.1:0-4902 GCA_035254805.1 Caryophanales bacterium
GAAAACCCAGCAAAAGCTGGGTTTTTTTACTTGTTTTATCTAGGTACAACAAATTATATTAAGAATAGGTTTCATCTGGCAGGAAAAGATAAAAATAACTAATTTCTTTATTGTTTACATATTTAGATGATAGGGTAAAAACAAATTAGGAGGATTGGAAATGGATGCATTGGCAGAAAAGACGATCGATATGCAGGGCTACAAACTCCATATCGTTCAAACAGATAAATATAAAACCAATACGATTGTTTGGAAAATGAAAGCTCCCTTAAAGAAAGAAGATGTGACGAATAGAGCACTTCTTCCTCATATTTTACAAAGCAGTTCAGCGAAATTTCCGCAAACTTCTGAGTTGAGATCATATTTAGATGAGTTGTATGGGGCCACTTTTTTTGTTGATTTATCAAAAAAAGGGGAGTACCATGTGATGAGTTTTTCCCTCGAAATTGCAAATGAAAAATTTTTAGGGGATTCCAGTCCGTTGCTGCAAAAGGGTATTGAATTTTTAGCTGAAATCTTAACTAAGCCGAATTTGGTTGGAAATGGTTTTCATCCTGAAACAGTTGAAAAAGAAAAGCGGACGTTAAAAAAGCGCATTCAGTCCGTCTTTGATGATAAAATGCGGTATTCTAATCTCCGTTTAATCCAGGAAATGTGCAAAGCGGAGCCTTATGCATTAGAGGTGAATGGCGAGTTAGATCAAGTTGATTCCATCACACCTGAAAGCTTGTATCAATATTTTCAAAAAGCATTTCAAGAGGATGAAATGGATCTTTATTTTATCGGTGATGTAAACCAGGAAGAAGTAAAGGAAATAGCATCAAGTTTACTTCAATTTCAAAGCCGGCAACCTCAAAAAGTGGATCCCCGTGAAGTTAAAGTTATTGAAAAAGTTCAGGAAATAAAAGAACCACAGGATATCAAACAAGGAAAATTAAATATCGGCTATCGAACCCATATTAAATATGACGATCCTGATTATTACGCACTTCAAGTGTTTAATGGAATATTTGGCGGTTTTTCGCACTCGAAATTATTCATTAATGTTCGTGAAAAGGCAAGTCTTGCCTATTATGCTGCTAGTCGCCTTGAAAGCCATAAAGGTTTAATGATGGTCATGTCAGGGATTGATTTAAAGAACTATGATCAGGCTGTCGGCATTATTCATGATCAAATGGAAGCAATGAAAAAGGGTGATTTTACAGACGCTGAGATCGAGCAAACAAAAGCAGTTATTCAAAATCAAATGCTAGAAACGATTGATACTCCAAGAGGCCTTATTGAGATTCTCTATCATAATATTGTCGCACATGTTGAAATCAATTTAGAAACGTGGTTAAAAGAAATGCAAAAAGTAACGAAGCAAGAAATCGTAGCTTCAGCAGAAAAAGTGGAATTGGATACGATCTATTTTCTAACGGGATTGGAGGCAGGCAAATAATGGAGAAAATTTCGTTTGACCAGCTTCAAGAAGAATTGTTTCATGAAAAACTTCCGAATGGATTACAAGTTTATATTTTGCCAAAAAAGGGTTTTAATAAAACCTATGCGACATTCACAACGAAATATGGTTCTGTAGATAACCATTTTGTGCCCCTTGGAAAAGAGGAATTCAAGAAGGTACCGGATGGAATTGCTCACTTTTTAGAACATAAGCTTTTTGAAAAGGAAGACGGGGATGTCTTTCAGCAATTTAGTCGCCAAGGTGCATCTGCTAATGCCTTTACCTCTTTTACACGCACAGCTTATTTATTTTCAAGTACAACAGAAGTAAAAAAGAATTTAGAAACATTAATTGACTTTGTTCAAGATCCTTATTTTTCAGAAAAAACGGTTGAAAAAGAGAAAGGAATTATTGGCCAAGAAATAACCATGTATGATGATAACCCCGATTGGCGTTTGTATTTTGGATTAATTCAAAATTTATATCAAAACCATCCTGTCAATATTGATATTGCGGGAACAATTGAGTCCATTTCACATATTACGAAAGATTTACTTTATGAATGTTATCACACCTTTTATCATCCAAGTAATATGCTGTTATTTATTGTTGGGCCAGTTGATCCAACTCAAGTCATGAATCAGGTGAGGGATAACCAAGCGAAAAAGGAATATAAGGATCAGCCGGAAATCAAAAGAAAATTTGAACAAGAGCCAGCTGAAGCTGCGAAAGAAAAACAAGTGTTGGAAATGAATGTCCAAATACCAAAATGTTTATTCGGAATTAAAGCACTTCATATCGACCAATCAGGGGAAGAAATGCTAAAAACCGAGCTTACCATGAATGTACTTCTTGACCTTTTGTTTAGTAAAAGTACTGAAAACTATAACAATTTATATAGCGAAGGACTTATTGATGAAACATTTTCCTACGACTATACACAGGAGCAAGGGTTTGGTTTTGCAATGATTGGTGGGGACACAAGAGAGCCGGATCAACTTGCAGAGAAAATCGAAAAAATCCTTTTAAATGGGACAACATTTACGGATCAGCAATTAGATCGAACGAAAAAGAAAAAAATTGGCGCATTCCTAAGGGCGATTAATTCCCCAGAATATATTGCCAACCAATTTACCCGCTATGCCTTTAATGATATGAATTTATTTGATGTAGTGCCTACAATGGAAAAAATTACGTTGAAGGATGTCCAATCACTTGCATCTGAAGTAATCGCAAAAGAGCGTTTTTCGGTATGTTACGTAGTTCCGAAAAAGAAATAATAAAGGAGCGCCGTTTTGACGGCGCTTTTTAATGGAAAGGAGAATCAAGGGGAATGAAAAAATATGCACTTATAACAGGTGCGAGCGGTGGCATTGGTCAGGCAGTGGCCAGTAAACTTGCGACATTAGGGTATCATTTATATTTACATTACAATCAAAATGGGGAAGCAATTAAATTTTTAATGGAAAAATTACAACCACTTGGCGGTGAATATATTCCGATTCAGGCAGATTTATCAAAACCAGAGGGATATAAGGTAATTTCTTCCCAAATTTTTTCTGTCGATGAAATTATTTATTGCAGCGGGGTTAGTCATTATGGGTTGCTAATGGATTTAAAACAGGCTGAGGCGGATGAATTAATAGAAGTTCATGTGAGGACACCGTTAATGTTAACAAAAGAACTGCTTCCAAAATTAATCAGCAAAAGGGCTGGTAATATCATTGTCATATCTTCTATTTGGGGACAAACAGGTGCGTCATGTGAGGTTGCCTATTCCACTATGAAGGGAGCCCAAATTGCTTTTGTAAAGGCATTGAGCAAGGAAGTAGCTCTTAATGGAATCCGTGTCAATGCGATTGCCCCCGGTGCAATCAATACGTCCATGATGGGTAGGTTCACCAAGGATGATTTAGCACAATTAGAAGGAGAAATTCCGATGGGGAGATTAGGATTACCAGAGGAAATAGCAGATAGTGTAGCTTTTTTAATTTCAGAACAATCCTCCTATATAACCGGACAGATTCTTTCCATCAATGGCGGCTGGTATACATAAAATGAAAACAAAATATATATGAATTCATGCATATTTTAATCCTATTTTTTGCAAAATAACTTTGTACTAATTTAGAGGAGGTTAAAATATGTCTGTTTTAGATAATTGGAAACAATGGGAAGATTATCTTGCCGACCGTCTTCATCATGCGCAAAACGCTGGAATGAATAATGAAGCTATTGGAGATCTCGCTTATCAAATTGGTGATTACTTATCCAATAATGTTGACCCCAAAAATGAGCAGCAAAGAGTTTTATCAGACCTTTGGTCGGTCGCAGATAAAGATGAGCAACATGCGATTGCGAATATAATGGTCAAACTAATTCAAAACAATGGTAGTACCCGTTAAAAGAGAGCTAAGCTCTCTTTTTTGATTTATTAATACCCTTAATTGAAGGAATATGGTAATTTCTCTTGTTTTTCCTTTCATCTTTTTCCAAAATCATTTATTATAAAGCTTAGATAAAGCTACCGAGAAATTTGTCGTTTCTTACGTGTAAAGGAGATTTTTTATGGGGGAAAAAGAGTGGTATTTAGAATATGAAATTCAAATAAACCGCCCAGGGCTTTTAGGTGACCTTGCATCACTATTAGGAATGATGAAAATCAATATTTTGACAATTAATGGTGTTGATGAAGGAAGACGCGGCCTCTTGATTATGTCAAAAGATGATGACCAAATTGAAAGATTAGAGTCAATTATACATAAAATGGATACAATAAAACTCATCAAGCTTAGGGAGCCAAAACTTAGAGATCGTCTTGCTGTGAGACATGGCAGATATATTCAAAGGGACGCGGATGATAAAAAGACATTCCGTTTCGTTCGGGATGAGCTTGGACTATTAGTTGATTTTATGGCAGAATTATTTAAACAGGAAGGCCATAAGCTGATTGGCATACGTGGAATGCCTCGTGTGGGTAAAACGGAATCCATTGTAGCATCCAGTGTTTGTGCCAATAAACGATGGTTATTCCTTTCATCAACTCTTTTAAAACAAACGATTCGAAACCAACTAATTGAGGATGAATACAATGAAAACAATTTATTTATCCTTGATGGAATTGTCTCCACGAAAAGAGGCAATGAACGCCATCTGCAGCTTGTAAGGGAAATCATGCGTTTACCATCAGTCAAGATTGTGGAGCACCCAGATATTTTTGTTCAAAATACAGAATATACACTTGATGATTTTGACTACATTATCGAGCTGCGTAATGATGCGGAAGAAGAAATTACTTACGATTTGGTACAAACCAGCAATATGTTTGCTGGGGCAGATGATTTTGATTTTTAATTAAATTGGAAGGTGTTATAAGTTGACGGAATTAGGTAATCGACTGAAGGAAGCCCGATTAGCCAGTGGTCTAAGTTTGGAGGATTTACAAACCGTAACCAAAA
>DATFAH010000402.1:0-2011 GCA_035254805.1 Caryophanales bacterium
CATAAGATCTTGCACTGGGGACAAGGATACTTTGAATATGAAACCTACTATTATGAGTATGAAAGGTTTATTGAAAAAAAACTGGCTAAGCTTATAGTAGAAAAGATATTGGAGACACTTTCTTTTTCTTTTGTAAAACAATATGAGGAAATTTTCCATGAGCGAATCTCGACATCGTTTATAAAATCAAGTATTGGTGAAATTCTATATGATCTGGAAACTGAATATATGGAAAAAATACAAGAAGAATACGTTTCTGATCTTTTAGTTTTAGCTGAGTGCCCCTTTATTGAAAGTGAACATCGAGAAATTTACGAGAGAGATTTATTGGAGCGCGAGAAAAAGAAAGCAGAAGAACTAGCCATATTGGAAAGAAAAAAAGCAGAAGAAAAAAGGATGATGGAAGATATTTTTGGCGAGGAATATTTTCCATCACTCAGAAGAAAAATTCGGTATGTGCTCCATATTGGTGAAACAAATACCGGAAAAACCTATCATGCTTTAGAACAAATGAAAAAGGCAAATAGCGGCCTTTATTTGGCTCCGCTTCGTCTATTGGCACTTGAAGTATTTGATAAATTGAATGGAGAAGGAACACCATGTTCCTTGAAAACGGGTGAAGAAGAGAAACTCGTTTCCGACGCAAATCATATTTCTTGTACGGTTGAAATGTTTCATGAAAAAGAGTTTTATGATGTTGTTGTCATTGATGAAGCGCAAATGATAACAGATAAAGATCGTGGGTTTTCCTGGTATAAGGCAATCACAAAAGCGAATGCAAATGAAGTCCATATTATTGGCAGCAAAAATGCAAAATCAATGATGCTTCAATTACTAGGGGATGCGGACATTGAAATTTATGAATATAAACGGGATACTCCACTTGAAGTTGAAGCAAAGGAATTTACGATTAAAAAAATTAAAAAAGGCGATGCCTTGATTTGTTTTTCAAGAAAACGTGTATTAGAAACAGCAGCAAGGCTCCAAAATGATGGTCACTCTGTAAGTATGATTTATGGAAGTATGCCGCCGGAAACAAGAAAAAAACAAATTGAGCAGTTTAATAAAGGGAAGTCAAAAGTAATTGTTGCAACCGATGCAATCGGTATGGGTTTAAATCTACCCATTAGAAGGATTGTTTTTTTAGAGAATGAAAAATTTGATGGAACCAGAAGGAGAACACTGACCTCTCAAGAAGTAAAACAAATTGCTGGACGTGCTGGAAGGAAGGGTATTTACGATGTTGGAAAAGTAGCCTTTACAGCGGACATTAAACAAATGAGACATTTATTGTTGCAAGAAGATGAACCTGTTCAAACCTTTGCGATAGCACCGACAAGTTCTGTCTTTGAACGGTTCCGAAAATACTACCGCGACTTAGGAATGTTTTTTGAACTATGGGATAAATTTATCAGCCCTGAAGGAACAAAAAAGGCCACCTTATCAGAGGAAAGAGAGCTTTATGAGTTGGTACGCGGTACAAAAATTGAAACTAGGTTATCGTTAATGGATCTTTACGGATTTTTGCATTTGCCTTTTGCATCAAAAGAACCAAAATTGATTAGGCAATGGGAAGAAACGATGTATGCAATTATTGATGGAAGGGAACTGCCAGAACCAGCAATAAAACAAAATACCCTTGAGGACCTGGAGCTTACCTATAAAGCAATAGGGCTTCACCTCTTATTTCTATATCGCTTGGATCAGCGAATCGAGGCCATTTACTGGGAGCGAATCCGAACAGAAATGAGTGACAAAGTACATGAACGTTTGAAAACTGATGTTAAAAATATGATGAAGAAATGCAGGAATTGTGGCAAGAAGATTTCATGGGACATCAGGTTCCAAATTTGTGATTCCTGTCATGCTGCAAGATATAGACGAAGATATGATAATGATGAATTCTAATATTTGATAAAAGAAAATCCGCCAATTTTTGGTGGATTTTCTGCATGAAAGGAACTTTTCTTAATATGAATCAAAGTATAACCAATGAATAACTGGCTATATT
>DATFAH010000403.1:0-3985 GCA_035254805.1 Caryophanales bacterium
GCCAACTTTTATTCATCATATCTCCAGGTTTTCCATTATGGTATTCTCCCGGACCATGATCCCTTATTTCCTGTTTCATATTAGGGATAGATTCAGTCGCCATTCCAAAGCTTGGCAATAATAAAAAGAACCCTGCTGCTAATAAAAAAATCTTCTTTTGCACGTTTTGAACATCTCCTTTTATTTTCATTAGAAACCAATTTACAGTTCTAATTGGGCACGAAAATTATCATTCCCCAGATTCTCGAAAAAAATTACCAATTTATCAAAAAATAGTTATATTAAAAAAGCTATCCCCCATTTTTTAGGGAATAGCTTTGTATTAATTATTTTCCAATAAACATTTGGGACCAGTAGTTACCTGTTTGAGTAAAGCCCACACCAATGTTGGTGTAATTAGGACTCAAAATATTTTTTCGGTGTCCTTCACTGTTCATCCAAGCGTTTACTACTTGCTGTGCTGTAGGCTGTCCCATAGCAATATTTTCACCAGCAGTTCGGTAGGTCACGCCAAAGTCCCGCATCATATCAAAAGGAGATCCGTATGTTGGACTAGTATGCGAAAAATAATGTTTGGACTCCATGTCATTTGTTTTCGTTTGGGCTACCTTGCTTAATGAAGCATCTGCTTTAAGCGGCTGAAGTCCATTTTTCTTTCTTTCTGCATTCGTAAGATCAATGACCTGCATAGCGATTTTGCTTATCCCTGCTGTTGATTGAGATGAAGGCTGAGCCTTATTTGTTGTCGGTGCCTGAGGTGTTTTTGTACCACCTCCAGTTCTCGGTTGCTGTGTAATATTTGTTCCTGGCTTTATTGTTTCTGGTTGGAATGTGTAATACCAAGAGTTTCCTTTACTATGCGGGAATTGATGGCTTCCCATCGATGTACTATAAGAATTTTGATCAATGGTTATATACCCATTATTCATCGGTTGTATTTCTGTTGTCGAATTTCTATTCGAAACATTCAAATTCCGCATTGGGTGTTTTAAATCACCTGTTGATACATTTCTCGGCTGACTCAAGTCATTTCTTGATCCTTCATCTACATTTTTAGTGGCACAGGCACCAAGTGCAATGATTAAGGTAGAGGCTATTGCAAGCTTTGTTTTTTTGTAACCCACGTTTAGAACCTCCTTAGACTTTTATCAGAGTACACATTTATTGTTTCCTTTCAAAAAGAAACTATAGATGGTAATAAACGAGATAGAAGGATTAAATTTGGAGGCTAATACACATCTTTTTTAGTAAATGCAAAAAATGCAATAAATAATGCTATTACCCACCAACTTAATAAAACCATTATTGAAAACCCAAGGGTCATTCCTTCAATTGGTGGTGCAGTACCTTTTAAATAATCTGTTAACCGCAAATTAACCATAAAGAAAAACTTAGCAGATTTCCACGATGATACCATATTGCTTAAAATAGCTCCTGATATTAACGCTGCAAGCATAACTCCCATCCCAGCTGCAGTACTTCGAATCAATACTGAAAGCATGAAGGATAATGTACCGACTACAATGGAGACAAACCAAACAAGACCGAAATCCATTAATAAAAATTGCCATAGCTTTAAGGTTCTAACGTTTGCAGTATTAAGACCATAATCTGTAATGGAGAATCCGGTTAAAATAGGTGTTCCCCATCCCTTATATCCAAATACCAATCCTGAAAATAAGTAAGAAAGTATACCTGCTAATGCGATTATTAAAGAAACGGCTAGGCAAAGTGTAATATATTTGCTTAAAAGGATTTTCCATCTTTTAACCGGCCTTGTTAATAAAAGCTTGATTGAACCTAAACTATGTTCGGAAGAAACTAAGTCACTGGCGATCACCATTACCATCAAAGGCAAAAATAAATCAATTGAATTTTCTAGAAACATTCTCATGAATGTTGGTGCACCAGGTTCCGTGGGATTAATATCATGGTTCAAATAATATTGCTGTTGTTGTAACTGAATTTGTAGTTGCTTTTTCCACTCATCAGATATTCGGCTCGAACTTAATCGATTTGTTGTATCAATAATTTGTTGCTGCAAAATTGTTTTCCAATCACTTGTCCCTAATTTTTCACGCTGGGTCTCGACTTGCTTATATTGTGCATATGTAAATAATATTACGAGAACACCAATTATGGCAGCAATAATAAGAAGCCGCTTTTTGGCCATTAGTTTCATCATTTCGTTTTGAATTAGTTTATTCAATGGTGTCACCTCCTGTCAGCTCAAGGAATAAATCTTCCAAAACAGGAGGATTACGGTTCATTTCTGTTACCATCACATCTGCTTCAACAAGGAGCCTGTTCCACTCAGCTATTTTTACTTCATTAAATTCCGTTAAGATGATTCCATCCTCTTTTTCTTCGATATCAGTAACCTGACTTAAAAGCTGTTTCCCTTTTTCAAAAGGTTGAAACCGCCAACTAACTCTTTCACGATTTGATAATAAATTTTGCACAGAATCAATTCGGATGATCGTTCCTTTAGAAATGATCGCTACTCGATCACAAAGTAGTTGAATTTCACTCAATAAGTGACTTGATACAAGCACACTTAATCCTTCCTTTTCTGCAAGAAACCTAATAAATTGTCTCATTTCACGAATTCCAGCAGGATCAAGCCCATTAGTTGGTTCATCAAGGATGAGAACCTTTGGTCTACCTAAGAGTGCTTGAGCAATGCCAAGGCGCTGTCTCATTCCAAGGGAATACGTTTTCACTTTATCGTGAATTCTTTCCGTTAAGCCAACAAGCTTTGATACTTCGTTTATTCTATCCTCACCGACATCATCCAACATGCGCGCAAAATGCAAAAGATTATCCCATCCTGTCAAATACGGATATAGTTCTGGATTTTCGACAATGCAACCCAAATTTTGAACCGCTTCATAAAAATGTGTTTGTATATTAAAGCCACAAATCTCAATCCTACCTTCAGTTGGACTAATTAACCCTACCAACATTCGGATTGTTGTTGTTTTTCCAGCCCCGTTTGGTCCTAGGAAGCCGAAAACTTCCCCTTCTTTTAAATTAAAGGTTATTCCTTTAATAATGTCCTTTTTCCCAATGGTTTTCCTTAAATTTTGAACTGAGAGTGTTATCTTTTCCATCAATTGCCCTCTCCTACCAAGTTAACAATGCTGCTACACGCTCTGCTATTAACTGGTATCCCTTTGTATTAGGATGAAATTTATCTGAGTATAAATAATCATTTACCTTTAATTCAAACATATCAAACGTTGGAACAAACACAACTTTTGGAAATGTTGCACTTATTTCAGCACTATCATAATTCCACCGTCGAATCACTTTTGAAATATCTTTTCCTTCTGTAAGGTCAATAAAAGGATTATACAAACCAATGAAAAAAACATTCGCACTTTTGTTCGAACTCCGAATTTGCTTAAGAATAAACGTTAAATTCTCCAAATACTTCTTTTTTGTATCAGCAATATTTAAGGTTTGATAATCCAAAAGTCCTTGCCCACCCCTGAATAAATCATTCCCTCCAATTGTAACTAAGAGGATATCTGCACGTTGTATTTGCCTCTGGATCTCTTTTTGCTGCACCTGTTTCCTTAACTGGTCAGAACGCTGACCATTTATTCCGAGATTCAATAATGTTACTGGCTGTTTTGTTCTTTTTTTTATTTCATCGATAACATCACCAACATAGCCCTTCCCTGTTTCGTCACCAGTTCCCCTTGTTAAGGAATCTCCAAGTGCTACTACAGTTAATCCTTTATTGTTTGCTTCGTTTTTTTCAATCGTCTTGATTTCTTGAATTTGTTCAGGCGCTCCTGCGAAATATTCATCCAATGCCCAGCCAAGCCCAATAATCCAGATTAAACAAAAAAGGACTGAAATCATAGTTACTAAGGATAAAAATCTTTTATTCATCGTTCCCATCCTTTCTATATATTTTTAATCGAGTAGAGGGAAAATAATTTAATTATTTTCGCCCCTCTCACACCACCGTACG